>CAYLQF010000068.1:0-8585 GCA_964385735.1 uncultured Ruminococcus sp.
TTCTTGCCTTTATGAAGAACCTCGACAAGGAGCTGTGGAACCTCGGAGTGCTGGCAAAAACCGAGCACAACGAGGTAGCTCCCGCTCAACACGAGCTTGCACCGATTTTTACGACAACAAACATAGCCGCAGACCATAACCAGCTCACAATGGAAATGATGAAAAAGCTTGCCGACCGTCACGGTCTTGTCTGCCTTTTGCACGAAAAGCCCTTTGCGGGTGTAAACGGAAGCGGCAAGCATAATAACTGGTCATTGTCGACAAATACCGGAATAAATCTTTTGAAATCGGGAAAAAACGCAAGCGAAAATATACTTTTTCTCATAACACTTGCCGCAGTTATAAAGGCTGTTGACGAGCATCAGGACTTGCTCAGAATATCGGTTGCCTCGGCAGGCAACGATCACCGCTTGGGCGCAGACGAGGCACCGCCGGCTATCATTTCGATATATCTCGGTGAAGAGCTTAATTCCATTCTCTTCGATATAGAAAGCGATATCCGACACGATGACCGTAAAAAGGTTAAGATGACCATAGGAACTGAGGTTATACCTTACATCAAAAAGGATAATACCGACCGCAACAGAACCTCCCCATTTGCCTTTACCGGAAATAAATTCGAATTCAGAATGCTCGGCTCATCGGCATCGATTTCAGACACCAATATAATGATAAACACCATCGTCGCCGATTCCTTTATGGAGTTTGCAGACCGTCTCGAAGCTGTCGAGGATAAAAAATCGGAAGCCCTCAAAATAGTAAAAGAGGTTGTAAAAGACCATAAACGGATACTTTTTGACGGTGACGGATATTCCGACGAGTGGAAAAAGGAGGCCGAAGAAAGGGGTCTTTTAAACCTTAAAAGCACGGTTGATGCTATTCCGTATCTCTTAAAGCCCGAAAATATAGCTTTGTTTGAGCGGCACGGAGTTTTAAATAAGGTTGAAATGACCTGCCGAGCGGAGGTTTCGCTTGAAAGCTACTGCAAAACCATACATATAGAGGCTATGACCCTTAAGGAAATGCTAAGTCGTGATGTTATACCTGCAATAAGTAAATATTCCTCTTATCTTTGCAGATGTATTACGGATAAGAAAACCGCCTTCCCCGAAATCGACTGCTGTGCAGAGCAGAGCACCGTTAAAATCCTTTCGGAATGCGAGGCCGGACTTTATAAGGGAACAGCGGAGCTTAAAAATATGCTTGATGAGGTTACAAAAATTTCCGATTGCCTTGAAAGTGCAGAATTTTACCGAAGCAGCATACTTGGAAAAATGAACGAGCTCCGTTCTTATTCCGACACCGCAGAAGAGCTTACTCCCAAAGATTTTTGGCCCTATCCCTCATACGGTGATTTGCTTTTTAAAATTTAAAGCCTTTTGATTTATTGCCGCTTATACGAGGTAAATAGTATATGAGCTCTGAAAATAAAATCAATATGACGAGCGGACCGCTTTTTAAAAAAATTTGGCTTTTCTCAATACCCATTATGGCATCGGGAATACTGCAGCTTCTATACAATGCAGCCGATATAATTGTTGTAGGCAGAGTAGTCGGGAAATCGGCGCTTGCGGCAGTAGGCTGTACTACTTCTATGGTAAACCTTATCGTCAATATATTTATGGGTCTTTCTGTAGGAAGCAGTGTACTTATATCTCAGCTGAGCGGAGCTGAAAGAAAGGACGAGCTGCCTAAGGCGGTACATACCTCGGTTGCCGTAAGCATAATAGGAGGCTTTGTCATCGGGATAATAGGCTTTATTGCCGCAAATCCGCTTCTGACCCTTATGGGCACACCTAAAGCTTTTATAGACGATTCGGTACTTTATGTGCGAATTTATTTCTGCGGTATGCCTGCCATAGGACTTTACAACTTTACCTCTGCGATACTGCGGGCAGTGGGAGACACTAAACGGCCGATGATATTTCTGCTTATATCAGGCACGGTGAATGTTGTACTGAACCTATTTTTTGTTATTGTGTGCGGTATGGGCGTAGCGGGTGTTGCGCTTGCAACCGTTATATCGCAATGTGTTGCTGCCTTACTCACCGTAAGCTGCCTTATCAAAAGCAATGATGAGCTAAAATTAAATATTAAAAAATATGTATAACATGGAAATACTTAAAGCCGATAGCTTCTATAGGTATTCCGGCAGGTATTCAGGGTGCAATTTTCTCTCTTTCAAATATGTTAATACAAGCTTCGATAAATTCATTTGATGATACGGTTGTTGCGGGAAATTCCGCCGGTAACAGCTTGGATGGATTCATTTATACCGCACTTAACGGTATTTCACAGGCAGCTATAACATTCACCGCACAAAATGTGGGTGCAGGGAAATACAAACGAATACGCAAAGTTATAGTGAACTGTATCGTTTGCATTTTGATGACAAGCTTTATTTTAAGTATAGTATTCATTTTTGCAGGCAAACTTTTGCTCAGCTTTTACAACAGGGATTCCCATGTTATAGATGCAGGTATGGTAAGACTGTTATGGCTTGCTCCGACTTATTTTCTCTGCGGTTTTATGGAGGTCTTTGCGGGAGCAATAAGAGGAATGGGTAAATCTCTGCTTCCGACGGTTGTAACGCTTGTGGGTGCTTGCGGAATCAGAACACTTTGGTTATACACCGCTTTTATTCGCATTCCAAAGCCGTATATAATTTATGCTTCTTACCCGATAAGCTGGTTAGTTACCACCATAGTCCATGCTTGTTGTTTTGCCGTTATTTATAAGAAAAAAATGCAAAAATCAAAAAACATAATATCGGAACTTTAATTGTGAATTTTAATAAAAATAAGGCAATGCCGCCCGTAAAAAAATCACGGGCGGCATTATTATATAGCTTAACTAAGCTTCGGATTTAACCGAACTTACGCCGTAAGATAATATCTTACAAGTGATTGCAAAAGCGTATCCCTGTCAATCCTTCTGATGAGATTACGGGCGTTATTATGCGTGGTAATATAAGTAGGATCCTCGGACAGAATATATCCCACTATTTGATTTATGGGGTTATAGCCCTTTTCCTTAAGCGCATCGTAAACCGTAATGAGAATTCTTCTTATCTCCTGCTCGGTTTGATCTCCTATTGAAAATGTCATTGTTTTATCATTCATAAATAACACCTCTCACAAATCTATTGTATAACTCTTTTATAAAAATTTCAAGAGTTATTTTCTAAGCTGTGCTCCGACCGCCTCAAGCTTGGCGATAATTTTATCGCATACCTCATCTATCTGTGAATCAGTGAGCGTTGAGTCATTGGATCTGAGCCATACGCTGTAAGCTACGCTCTTTTTGTCCTCGGGAATCTGCGACCCCGAATACACATCAAAAAGCTTTAATTTTTCAAGCAGTCTTCCTCCGCCGCTTACAATGGCCTTTTCAAGGTCACCTACAGGTATATCGATATCACAAAGCATTGCAAAATCCCTTTCTACCGCAGGGAATTTCGGAAGCGGCTTATATACCGACCTGCGTTTGTTTACAGCATAAAGCACATCAAGCTTTACCTCGGCTATATATACTCTTTCCTCTATACCGTAATTTTCCGCTGTTTGAGGATGCACCTCTCCGAAAATCGCAGCCGGAATGTTGTTGGCCTTTACAAGCGCCTGCCTGCCGGGATGCAAATACGGCTCCGTGCTGCGGCTGTACTGCGTATGAGCGCCGAAAAGCTGCATAACAGCTTCTATTATGCCCTTTAATGTGAAAAAGTCCTCTTCCTTGCCGTAAATTCCTATAGAAAGCGTAGGAAGCTCATCGGGCTGCTCAGTAAGAGGCAGTGCTTTTGGAATAAAGCGCTTGCTTACCTCAAAGAATCTGCCTTCGGTTATCTTACGGCTTATGTTGGTTGATAAAACATTCAGCATACTCGTAAGAAGCTGAGTTCTCAAAACAGAATATTCATCCCCCAAAGGATTTATAAGCCTTATTGCCTGTCTGCGCTCATCCTCCTCGCTAAGCTTCAAGGTATCAAGTGCCGAGGACGAAATAAAAGAATATGTCGTTATCTCGTCAGCACCGAGAGAACAGAGCAGATTTTTAAGCTTATCGCTTTTTATTCTTTCGGGAAGCTTTTTACCTCTTATAACATTTCCTCTCATAGGAGTTCCGACTATATGGTCGTATCCGTAAATTCGCATAACCTCCTCCGCAAGGTCTGCCCTGCCCTCTATATCGTCCCTTACAGAGGGGATTTTACAGCTGAGCAAATCTCCGGTACAGGTAGCATTCAGACCTAAGCTGTTCAAAATGCCAAGCACAGTATCTTTGGGAATTTCAACCCCTAAAAGCGACAGTATATCCGACACCTTAACGGTAAGCTCCCTGTCACTCGGAAGTCCGTTATTGCGATCTATCTCGCCGTCTATTATATCTCCCGCATCAAGCTCGTATATAAGGCCGAGAGCCCTCTCCATTGCATAATGCACATTTATAATATCGACCCCACGCTCAAACCTACCGCTTGCTTCGGTTCTTATTCCGAGGCTTCTTCCTGTTTTACGGATATTATCCCTGCGGAATTTTGCTGACTCAAGGAAAAGGTTTTCGGTATCTTCTTCAATTTCGCTTTCCTTACCGCCCATTATTCCGGCAAGACAGGAGGGCTTATTACCGTCTGCAATAACAAGCATTTCGTCTGTAAGAGAATACTCCTTACCGTCAAGCGTTGTGATGCTCTCGCCTTGTTTTGCGTTGCGGACAATTATTTGCTTATCCGCAAGGTCATCATAATTGAATGCGTGCATAGGCTGACCGGTTTCAAGCATAACAAAATTTGTAATATCCACTATATTGTTAATCGGTCGCATTCCGGCGGCGGTTATCGCCTTTTGCATCCAAATCGGAGAAGGAGCTATTCTTAAATTCTTTACCACTCTGCCGATATACCTCGGGCAAAGCTCAAAATTTTCAACCTTAACATCTATAAGCTCTTTAATATCTCCGCCTATTGCTTTATACTTCGGGACGGGCTGCTCGAATTTTGTACCGAGAACAACCGAAATTTCCTTGGCAACACCCAAAAAACAGTTGCAATCCGGCCTGTTTGCGGTTATTTTAAAGTCGATAATGCAATCATCCAGACCTAAAACCTCACGCATATCGGTACCCGTTTTTATATCTCCGTGAAGTATCATTATGCCGTAAACCGAAGCGCCCTCGTAATCCGCCTCGGTAAGACAAAGCTCCTCACCGGAGCAAAGCATACCGTTAGACTCCACTCCTCTGAGCTTTCCGGAGACAATGTGTGCTCCGTTAGGAAGATAGCTGTCATTTAAAGCGGCGGGAACAAGATCGCCCTCTTTTATATTCTGAGCACCCGTGACTATCTGAACGGGGGCTTTGGCACCTATATCCATTTGACATATTTGCAAATGGTCGCTGTTTTCGTGGGGTGTTATTTTAAGTATCCTTGCGGCTACGACATTCTTTATATTTTCCCCTTGCTTTTCTATGCCTTCAACCTCAAAGCCCGCCATTACCATTTTATCGCAAAGCTCGTTTACCGGAACATTTATATCAACATAATTTTTAAGCTGCTTCAGTGATATTTTCATAAAACCGTTACCTCCTTAAAACTGCTCAAGAAAACGCTTATCGTTTTCAAACAAGAGACGAATATCACTTATCTTATATCTTGTGGTAGTAAGTCTGTCAAGTCCTATGCCGAAGGCAAAGCCTGAGTAAGTCTCGGGGTCTATTCCGCAGCTACGCAGAACATTCGGATGAACCATACCTGCACCGAGTATTTCTATCCAACCGCTGCCTTTACATACTCTACAGCCCTTTCCTCCACATTCCGAGCAGCTTACATCGACCTCAACCGACGGCTCCGTAAATGGGAAAAAGGAGGGACGAAATTTAACCTTTGTTTCGGGTCCGTATATTTCATGTGCAAACTGTTCAAGCACACCCTTTAAATCGCACATAGTTATTCCCCTATCCACAACCAGACCCTCTATTTGATGGAAAACGGGAGAATGTGTAGCATCAACCTCATCTGCCCTGAAAACACGACCGGGACAAATTATGCGTATAGGCGGCTTCCTTGTTTCCATTGTACGAATCTGAGCCGCAGAGGTTTGCGTGCGAAGAAGAAGCTTATCGGCAAGATAAAAGGTATCCTGCATATCCCTTGCGGGATGATCGGCAGGAACATTCAGGCACTCAAAATTATAATGGTCGGTCTCAACCTCGGGCCCGTCAAGTACATCAAAGCCCATAGACTGAAATATATCTATCATATCGTTTAAAACTGTATTAAGCGGATGAAGCCTTCCGACAGCTCTCTGTTTTGCCGGCATTGTTATATCAACCGTTTCGGATTTAAGCTTCATTTCAACTGCTTTTTCTTTCAGCTCGGCGCTTTTTTCGCTTATGAAGCTCTCAAGCTTTGACTTGGCCTCATTGACAAGCTGACCCATTTTGGGACGCTCCTCGGGAGAAAGCTGCCCCATTTGCTTTAAAATA
This sequence comes from uncultured Ruminococcus sp., assembly GCA_964385735.1. Lineage (GTDB taxonomy): Bacteria > Bacillota > Clostridia > Oscillospirales > Acutalibacteraceae > UBA737. The sequence goes on from CAYLQF010000068.1 coordinate 6,481, forward strand.
GCGGTAAGCTCACCCTTTTTTCCGAGATATTTAATCCTCAGCTCCTCAATAGACCTTTCATCCTTAGCGGCTTCTATTGCCGCATGAGCTGCGGATTTGATAGCTTCAAGCCTTTCCTTCATTATAATATCCTCCGTAATCATTTTTATAGTAAAAAACAAAAAAGCATCGCCCTGTAAACAGGACGAAGCTTGAATTTAACGCTCCGTGGTACCACCCGTGATTTTCGCTCAAAGAGCAAACACTCTTATGACCTTTAACGGTGTCTGCCGGCGCCGCTTAATTGAAAACCGTTCGGCAACGCTGCTTGGAAGGGAACTTCGAGCACACCTCTCACAGGATTGCTTTCAGCCGAGACAATCCTCTCTTCTGTGCGAAATAATGAGCCTACTTTTCTTCGTCATTGCATTTAACGGTAATATGATAACACCAAAAGCCGAAATTTGCAAGTGTTTTTTGACGAAATATTAACGGTAAGTTCACAAATTTGCGATTTTAATGCAAAAATAACGGAATATAATATCAAATAGAAAGGAAGATTGCCATGGATGATTTTAAAAACGAAAATATAAACGGCAATGATAATCAAAACAACGGAAGCATTTCCGGTTTTGACAGTGCAGAAAATACAAGCTCAGGCGATGGCGGTAATTACGGAAACGGATATACCGTAACTCCCGACGGTGGATTTTACAATAAAACGAAGGATGATATAATTCAGGATTCATTATATCACTATGATGAGCCTAAAGAAGCTAAAAACGACAATGAACCGACATATTCTTATGAGGCTCAGAGCGGAGCCTACACCCAAGGCTCTTACCCTGTTCCTCCCGTAAGCAAGACCAAGCGAAAGCAGAAAAGAACCTATAGTGCGGCGGTTATAGTCGTTTCGGTGGTGTTAGCGGCGATTGTTGCGGCAATCAGCAGTGCGGCAGTAGTTATGACACTTAACGCAAATACTGCAAAAACAGTAACTCAGCTGCCGTCGGTTTCCCAGAAAAGCACCTCAACCGATAAATCCGACTCATCGGACACTTCGGAGGTTAATTTAGTGCAAAGCGAGGATTCCTCGGAAATCTCATCCGCTCTTCAAACGGTTGCCGCAAAATCGGGGAAAAGCGTTGTGGGAATAAGAACCACCACCTCGGTTAACAGCTTTTTCAGCGGAAGCAGCGAATCAACCGGAGAAGGTTCGGGCGTTGTTTATACCGCAGACGGTTACATCGTTACAAACTATCATGTTATAAGCGGAGCAACCTCAGGCAGTAAATCAAAAATCGAAGTCTTTTTCGATAACTGCAATACACAGTCCTTCGAGGCCTCGGTAGTAGGCTATAATATTGCCTCTGACCTTGCTGTTATAAAGATAAACGCAACCGGACTTACTCCCGCAGATTTCGGTGACTCCTCTGTGCTTGCCGTAGGACAGTATGTTATAACCATCGGTGCTCCGGGCGGTCTCGAATTTATGGGCAGCGTTACCTACGGTATAATAAGCGGCCTTAACAGGCAGGTTTCAAGCAGCTCGGGTGTGGGCCTTATACAAACGGATGCGGCCATAAATCCCGGAAATTCCGGCGGTGCCCTTCTTGATACCTCAGGCAAGCTTATAGGCATAAACTCCTCTAAAATCGTTTCCGAGGAATTCGAGGGTATGGGCTTTGCGATACCTGTAAACACGGTTATTGAGGTTTGCAACAATATTATTAACAACAAGGGCACCTCCGAGCCTTATGTAGGTATAACGGTAAGCGAAAAATATACCGCAGAGCTGCTTGAATCCTACGGCTATCCCAAAGGTGCAGTAGTATCGAGTGTTGCCGAGGGAAGTCCGGCAGAGGATACCGGAATCAGCAGAGGCGATATAATAACCGAATTTAACGGTGTTAAAATAACAGATTATACGGTTTATACAAAAACGCTTGCAAAATGCAAGCCCGGTGATACCGTTTCCTTAAAGCTTTACAGAAACGGCAGAAATTATACCGCAAAAATTAAAATTGCTTCAAACACAGTCAGCTGATTTTTTCATTTTCATATTCTCCTAAAAGCTTCTGCCCTTGCAGGATTATTATTCCCGCAAGGGCAGAATGCTTTTTATT
>CAYLQF010000069.1:0-8359 GCA_964385735.1 uncultured Ruminococcus sp.
GCGGTTACAAATCCCGAATGGGCCTCAACCGCAGCTCCCTTAGGATATGCCGAAATTCCGAATTGCTGAAAATTTATCGATATTGCAAGCATAGCTCCGCATATAACAGCACCCTTTATTGCGGTTTTTCTTGCCTTAGGCTCTGTTGGAATGAGCCGCTCAGCGGATTTTTTGCTTTTGATTTTAAATACAATATATAAGAACGGGACGCTTATTGCGCTTCGCAGCGCATTTACCGCAAACGGCGGTACCGACGATGCCTTGCTTTGGGCTACAAATGCCAAGCCCCATATAAAGGCTGTAAAACATAAAATCAAGCTTCCCTTTAAATTGTTGCTTTTGGTGTTCATTTATTCAGACCTCGCTGTAAAGTATATCAAAAAATTATAACTCAAACCTAAAGGCGAAAGCCTTTAAAAACGGCGAAAGCCGTTGTCGCACCGAGAGTGCGACAGGTTTTTTAAGTTTCAATGTTCTCAAACGGAAATTGTAAAATTTTCAAGTGCGACAGCACTTCGACGGCGCCTAACCGCCGTCGGTTTGAGGTTATTATAGCATAAACCCTTTAAAACATCAATAAATCCTTTGCAAATAGATATTTATCTTGTAATTTTGGCTTTGACGATATATAATAAAATAGATTGGAGTGGTGTAGCTTGCTTATGAGTATTATAAGGGACGAGGTAAATATTTACCAGATAATTGCATATTTAATATCGTCCTGTACCGTTATATTTTTTACGCTTCCCATTCACGAATGGGCACACGGCTTTGCGGCCTATAAGCTCGGTGATTCTACACCTAAATATCAGGGAAGGCTTACCCTTAATCCGTTTGCTCATATTGATTATATCGGTGCTCTTTGCATATTGCTTTGCGGCTTCGGTTGGGCAAAGCCGGTTCAGATAAATCAAAGAAATTTCAATAAGCCGAAGCTTTATATGGCGATAACCGCTCTTGCCGGTCCGTTTTCAAACCTTGTTTCGGCATTCGTGGCACTTTTACTTTTGAATACTTTGCTGTTTTTTGTAAAAAGCATAAGCACGGTTATGCTGCTTGTAGCTAGCTTTTTAAGCTTTTTGGCTTATATAAACATAAGTCTTGCGGTATTTAATCTCATACCTATTCCCCCACTTGACGGGTCGAGGCTTCTTTCGGCTTTTTTGCCGGACAGGCTTTATTATAAGCTTATGAGGTATGAGCAGTATATATTTTACGCCGTTTTGGCACTTGTTTTGTTCGGCGTGCTTGACCGTCCGCTTTCTTATCTTGCAAGCGGAGCCTATGAGGGCATTTTAAAGCTTGCCTCTTTACCGTTCGAGCTTTTAGCCTGAGTGGGCATTAGGCCAAAGGTCTTAAAGATAGTAAAACAATATTGAGAAAGGACTGCTTGATTTATGGAAGCCGTACTGTCGTATAAGCTTGACAGCTTTGAGGGCCCTCTTGACCTTCTTTTGCAGCTTATAGCACGGAACAAGCTTAATATTTACGATATAAAGCTCTCCGTTTTGATAGACCAGTATCTTGCGCAAATAGAGAAATTCAAAGCGGAGGAAATGGATATTTCGAGCGAATTTCTTGAAATGGCGTCGAGACTTATATATATGAAAACCGTAAGCCTCCTGCCTCGGCATGAGGAGGTTGAACGCCTTAAGGAGGAGCTTGTCGGGGAGCTTATAGAATATCAGGCTTGCAGGGAGCAGGCAGCTAAGCTCGGATTGCTTACAGGCGGCTTCGATAAATTTACAAAAGCTCCCGAAAGGCATGAATTCCCCAAGACCTATGAGCTTGTTCATCAAACGGAAGAGCTTTATGAGGCATATCTTTCGGCTGTTGGGAGGGGCCGTCGCAGGCTTCCTCCTCCCGTAACTCCGTTTACCAAAATAGTTGCGAAAAAAATATTTGCCGTTTCCACCAAGATAGTTTATGTTATGAGAAATCTTGTAAAAGGCAGTAAGAGTCGTCTGTCGGCACTTTACAAGGGAGCACAAAGCCGTTCTGAGCTTGTAGCCACCTTTCTTGCCGTTTTAGAGCTTTGCAAGGCTAACAGGGTAGAGGTAACGGGAGACGGCAGTGATGCCGAAATAAAACTCGTTAAGGAGCATAAGCGATGAATAAAAAGGAGAATATTGCCGCCCTTGAGGCGGTGCTGTTTGCCTCGGGTGAGCCGATAAGCATAGACAGACTTTGCGGAGCTTTAGATATGCCTCCGGAAAAAATAGTTGTTTTGGCTGAGGCGCTTTCGCAGGAGCTTGAAGCGAGAAGCAGTGCCATAACCGTTATAAGGCTAGAAAATACCTATCAGCTTGCAACCAAGGAGGCTTATGCCGAATATATAAAGAAAGCATTTGATATAAAGCGCAGGGCGCCGCTTTCTCCGGCTGCACTTGAGGTGCTTGCGGTAGTAGCCTATAATCAGCCGGTAACTAAGGCCTTTATAGAGCAGGTCAGAGGGGTGGACTGCTCCGGAGTTGTTACTACCTTGATTGAAAAGGAGCTTATAGAGGAACGGGGCAGACTTGAGCTTCCCGGTAGGCCCTTGCTTTACGGAACAACCAAAAGCTTCCTTCGCTGCTTTTCAATATCGGAGCTTTCTGAGCTGCCGCCGCTGCCGAATACTCCCGAGCTTCAAAAGGATATCGGAGAGCAGCTTAAAATAGAGGATGAGCAGGAAGCCTCGGGTGAAAATCAGTGATGTATGCTTTGTATGCTCTTTTGGCTGTGGCAGCTCTGATTCTGCTTCTTTTGGTGTTGCCGTTTTCGGCAAAGCTTCGAATTCAAAACGGCAAAATTTCGGTAAAGCTGTATTATTCGGGAATAAAGGTGTATGATACCGATAAACCGTCAAAGCAAAGGAAACGGGACAGGGTGGCGAAAGCCTCCGATGCCGATTCCGTCAAAAAAAAAGAAGGCTTTATGGCAAAGCTGAAAAAAGAGCGTGGCTTTAAGGGTACCTTAGAGTATTTTGTTGCGATTATAAAGATAGTGCTAACGGTTTTTAAGGCTATTCTTAAGCATATTAAAATAACTCAGGTTGTCTTTTGCCTGTCGATTGCCTCGCCGGATGCAGCCGAAACGGCAATAGCATACGGTACGGCCTGCAGCACGGTCTACCCATGCATTTTGCTGATAGAAAGCAGCGTTAAATTCAAGGCACAAAAAATAGATATAAGCTCGGATTTTTCGAGTGAGGAAAGCAGGCTTTATTTAAGCCTGAAAATGAAAGCCAATTTACTTACGGCAATTGTTTTTGAGCTTCTCAAACCGAAAAATTTCAAAAAGATAAAAAAGGAATGTGAAAAGCTATGAGTGAGAACAGCATTAAGAGCGTTATGGACTCAACTATGGAAAATCTCCGTGCTATGGTCGATTCCGACACAATAATCGGTACACCTATAGCGCTTGAGGGTGTAACTCTTATACCGGTTTCTAAGGTTTCGTTCGGCGTTGCAACGGGTGGCAGCGATTTTCCGAGTAAAACCGCAAATAAGGTTTTCGGCGGCGGAGGCGGCGCCGGTGTTACTATAACTCCGGTTGCCTTTATATCGGTAAGTGCATCGGGAAATGTTCAGATGCTTCCCGTTTATAATGATTTGAGTACCGTTAATAAGGCGATTGATATGGCACCCGAGGTGCTTGAAAAAATCAAATCGTTATTTTCAAAAAAGAATAAAGAATAAAGCCTGTGCTGCCATTCATAGAATTTACGGGTGGTAGCTTTGAAAAAACTGCTTGTTATTATATTATCATTTGCGTCGGTGCTTCTTTCGGGGCATATAAAGGCTTCTGCCTTGAGTGCAAGGGCGGCGGCGGTGATAAACGGAGACACAGGTGAGCTTATAGTTTCTCACAATTCCGATGAAGCCTTGCCTATGGCAAGTACAACTAAGATAATGACGGCGCTTTTACTTTGTGAACGCCTGAGTCCCGATAAAGCTATAACCGTAACAAAGCAGATGGTTGCCGTTGAAGGCTCTTCTATGGGGCTTTTGGTCGGGGACAGTGTTACTGCAAGAGATTTGCTCTACGGTATGATGCTGGCCTCCGGAAACGATGCCGCAAATGCAGCTGCAATAGCGGTAAGCGGCTCAATAGAAGGCTTTGTGGAGCTTATGAACAACCGTGCCCGTGATATGGGGCTTGTAAAGACCTATTTTAAAACCCCCTCCGGGCTTGACGGTGACGGGCATTGTACTACCGCCTACGAGCTTGCCCTTCTTACAAGGCAGGCACTTTCAAATCAGGCTTTTGCAAAGGCGGTATCAAGCAGCTCCATAGTCCTTTGCTACGGAAATCCGCCCTACAAGCGAACCCTGAAAAATCATAATCGGCTTTTAAATATGTATGATGATGTTATAGGGGTAAAAACCGGCTTTACCAAGAAAGCCGGCAGATGTCTTGTGTCTGCCGCAAAAAAGGACGGTAGATTCGTTATTGCAGTAACGCTCAACGACCCTGATGATTGGGCAGATCATCGGCAGCTTCTCGATATCGGGCTTTCGGCCCTTACTACGGTTAAGGCAGTACCCGAAAAAACTGATTTTGTCATTCAAACGGCGCATTGCTCCGAAAATCCGATAAATATAACTGTCTCAGAAAAGGAAATATCTGTGATGAATAATGCCGATGTCAAGGTAAAGATAAGCTTGCCGGAGTTCGTTTATGCACCTGTAAAAAAAGGCGAGGATATAGGAAGCATCACCTATTATCTCGGCGAAGAGGCTTTGATTTCGGAAAGCATAAATTCACCCTGCGATATTGAAAGCGAAAAGACACACAACCTAAAAAATGCGGCAGAGCTTTTTAGATATATGATTGGTACTATATGAAAAGGAATTTAAAATGAAGGATAATAAAATAAGGCTTCAAAAGCATCTTTCTCAGTGCGGTATAGCTTCCCGCCGTAAGGCAGAGGAGCTTATAGCGGGCGGAAAGGTCCGTGTAAACGGCAGAATAGCCTCGCTTGGGGATAAGGTAGACCCTAAGCGGGATAAGGTTTCGGTTAACGGCAAGGCCGCAATTGCGGTCAATGAAAAGGTATACATAATGCTTCATAAGCCGAGAGGCTTTGTAACTACTATGAAGGATGAGCAGGACAGAAAGTGTGTTAACGACCTCGTTAAAAATGTAGGTGTTAAGGTATTTCCGGTAGGAAGACTTGACCGTAATTCGGAGGGCTTACTTATTATGACGAATGACGGTGAGCTTGCAAATCAGCTTACGCATCCGTCCTCTTATGTAAACAAAACCTACCGTGTGACGGTTAAAGGTCAGGTATCTGATGCGAAAATCGAAAAAATGGCTGCCGGAATTTTGATTGACGGCAGAAAAACCTTACCCTGTGATGTGTTTGTAATGGAGCGCAGGGAGGACAGGACGGTTTTAAGCTTTATTATTCATGAGGGCAGAAATCGTCAAATAAGAAAAATGTGCGAAGCCGTGGGACTTGATGTATTGCGACTTAAAAGAACCGAAATAGCCGGAGTTAAGCTCGGAATGCTTAAGCAGGGTGATTGGCGAAGCTTAAACGAGCGTGAGCTCAACAGACTTAAAAATATAAGTGTAAAAAGGGAAGATGTCAGATGATAACGGTTTTACCGTCCGACGATGCGGCGGAAATTCGGAATATGTTTGCCGAAAGCAATATTCCTTTAAGCAAAAATTCGGGTCTTATGACAGCTAAATTAAATGATGAGGTGTTGGGCTTTTGTCTTTATGCCATAGATGCCGATCTAATAACCATATACAGGCTTTGCCCCGAGGAGGATATTATGCTTGCCGACGGTATTTTAAGAAGCACCCTTCATCTTGCCGCCCGTCGTATGATTACAAGGGCAGTGTACAGTGAGGGTGCTCACGAGGAGCTTTTTATAAAGCTCGGCTTCGTTAAAAGTAAAGAAGAACGAACCCTCGATATATCAAGGCTGTTTTCCGACTGTGGCTGTAAAGGTTGTTAAATTGAGTGGGTTGTGAAAAAAATGTTGCAAAATATAAGAATGTATGTTATGATATATCGTAACTTGTGAAAAATGATATTCTTATAAATGTTGTTCGGAGGTTTAATTATGGGTGCAGTTGAAATAATATTGGGAATTCTTGTTATATTGGTATCGCTGTTTATAATAGCGGTAGTTTTACTTCAGCAGGGTCGCCGTGCAGGACTCAGCGGTGCTATTTCGGGTGGTGCCGACACCTTTCTTTCAAAGAATAAGGCTCGCACATTCGATGCAACCCTCGCAAGATTCACAAAGTATATAGCTATTGCTTTCTTTGTTCTTGCTCTTGTTGCTAACTATATAGCATTAAGAGGATGATTTTAACGCTTTAAAGCTTAACCGGTGCTTGCAGGCTTTGATTTGCAAGCACCGGTTTTTTGTATGAATATGCTTTAAGTCGATTTTCGCTTGAGAGCATTGAAATAAAAGCCTGTCTCCTATAACAAAATAGGTAAGTCCTTAATTTGCGGCATTTGGCTTAAATACTTTTTAAGCATTTGCGGATTATAGCCGTTATTTTCGATTATTTCCTTATAAAAATATGCGCTGGGCTTAGGAGTGCGCTTGAAGCCGTGCTCACGGTCGACATCTACTAAACCGAATTTGGGAATAAAACTTCCCCATTCGTAATTGTCTAAAAGCGACCAATAAAGAAAGCCTTTGACATCCACACCGTCCTTTACAGCCTCGCTTAAAGCGGAAAGATATTCTGTCAAAAATACAATTCTGAAATCATCATCCTCGCAGGAGCAGCCGTTTTCACTGATATAAACAGGCTTATCCTTAAGTCTGCTTAAATTATGATAAACACATTCCGGATAAAATTCGTCAAGATAAAAATTCATCGGCAGCATACGGGTCTCGGTAAAGGGATAACGCTTGCTTGATAAATCCGCCTTTCTGCTGTCTACCATTTCTCTTGTGTAGAAGTTTATTGACCAAAAATCAACGGTATCTTTAATTTCCTTATTGTATACAGCGTCTTTGCCCGGGAGCACCAGCTCGCCTGTGCGTATAGCGTGAAAGAAAAATTCGTTGTTTATCGCATCCATATAATGCTGCATCGCAAGATCAAAGGTATCGTTTTGCCTTTTGCCGTAAAATTGTACCAATGCGTGGGCTGAGCTTACGGGCTTATCGGAATATTGCTTGATTAGATGATATCCTCGTGCGTGAAAGAAAACGCTGTTGAATTTGTGTGTAAGCCTGACAGCGTCACGACCTAGGTTGAATTCGTTGATAACATTCCAAAAATCAACATACGGACTGATTTTCGGCAAAATATAATTTAAATATCTTTCAAAATATTTAAGATTTTCAAGATTTTGAAAATCGCCTATATCCGCAAACCATTTCGGAACCGAAAAATGAACAAGCGTTACAAAGGTTTTTATTCCGTTTTTCTTTAAAAGAGACAGCTCTCTTATATAATGCTCGGTAGCTTCCTTGTTGAATTCTCCCTCACTCGGCTCAATTCTTGCCCATTCAACGCCCATACGGTATGCCTGATGTCCTAAATCCTTTAAAAGCTTAATATCCTCTTCAACCATATTATAATGATTGCAGGCTGTGCCCGAGGCTTCGCCCTTTTTGCCGTTTTTAAGCATTTCCTGCTCGTTGTACCAATTGCTTGAATGAATATTGTTCCCCTCTATTTGATGAGCTGCGGTGGCACTGCCCCATAAAAAATCCTTAGGAAAATCAAAAGCCTTAATGTTAAATACATCTGTCATAATTTTCACCTGTTTAAAATTGATTATTAGGTATAATATGCTTTGAAATAAGATATCTTGAGTATAAATGATAACGCTTCGTTTGTCAAACTGTAAAATAAAAAACTTGTAAAATATAAAGAAACAGACTCTGTAAAAAACAGAGTCTGTGAAAAAATACCGTAGGATATAATGTTATCTCTTTGAGGTATAATATTTATCTTTCGTAATTTCTTGTGATTTATCGCAAAGCCTTTATTTATGCGGTTTTGTGGGTGTTTTATGTTTGGCGGTCTTTTGCGGTTTTCGGTATCTTTTTGTATATTTGGACATCAAATAGACTTCAAAATTATTGTAATTTTAAAGAAATCAAATCGGCGGCTTTTGCCTTTGCACTATAAAGCACATCGGCATATATATTTGCGGTTGTAGATATATCGGAATGCCCCAACAATTCGGAAACAATTTTTATATCAATACCGTTGTTTATTAAAAGTGTAGCGTTGCAATGCCTTAAACTATGCAAAGTTGCAAAATTAAAATCTGTATCTTTAACCGCTCTTTTAAACTGTGTATTAAGGTTTGAGCGGTCTATATAATTACCGTTATAGGTTGTAAAAATCATTTCGGGGTGTATGTATTCGTTGCCGA
>CAYLQF010000070.1:0-8277 GCA_964385735.1 uncultured Ruminococcus sp.
GGCACACTGCTCTTGCTATATAAATTAGAATTTGTAGGTGTACGCACTTTCTCTTAACTGTACGCAAAATTTAATAACTGTATGCATTTATTACAAAGTGTACGCAAATTGTATCAAAATAGGCAGTGGCAAACAAAGCATTCAAGCCCGAACCTACAACCTATCGGTGAAGCGTTCGGGCTTGTTGTTTTCGGCTCTATAACAAATGTTGGGATAGTCAAGTAAAGCCTACTGAGAAAATTCAGAAAATCATTAAAAAATGCTTTGTCTGTCAATAGTTGGGGTTAAAGGCTAAAGCAATTATTAAAACGGTACGGCGAAGCTTACCGAAGTGTTCACCGTACCGTTAAATAACAGCTTAATTCTGTGCTTAATTACCTTGCGGCATAACTGCCGCATTTTTTCTTTTCTTAAAAATAAGCTTATACACTATAAGATATGACAGTCCTGCCAGCGCACATCCGATAATAACATCAAGCAATGAATGCTGCTTAACAAATACAGTTGAAGCACATATCAGTATCATCAAGACTGCCGAGGCTATTCGAAGACCTGTTCTTTTTCGCATAAAGTCAGGGGAAAAGGTTGTCAAATGTATAAGCAGGGCTTCATAGCAATGCAAGCTCGGACAGGCATTAACCGGATTATCATTTGAATAAATAATACTGCATAAAAATGTAAACAGACCTTTTATTTCAACCGTCTTCGGCCTTATGCCGTAAACAGAGGTGGGATAAAGCATAAACACGAGCGTACACAAAATCATTCCCGAAAACAACGACAGGCATTGTTTTTTGAATTCTTTTTTATCCTTAAAGCACATATAAAGCATCGGCAACGGAACATATAAATACCATATCACATACGGTATTATAAACACCGGTAGAAACGGTATCAAATCGTCCGCAGGAAGATGAACCTCATGATAAGAAAGCTGCATATGCTGAGTTATAAAATACATAATCTCAATCGGTATAAACAGCGATAAAAGCCAAATTTGAGAATTTTCCCTTATAAGCCTTTTAAAAGAAAAGGTTTTCAAAGCAATCCTCCTCCGCCAAATCAGGTAAGCTCGTATCCGCCTACCGGACGAACCGCAATCTCAACACAGGAGCCTTCCCCGAAGACAGCCTCTATCATAGCCTTATACTCATCAAATCTATAAGACGGTATATAGCCCTGTACGGTTCCGGCAAAGCCGCCGCCGTGAACTCTGCAGGCACCCTCTCCGTTTAAGAACTGTGAGGTAAGTGCAAGTGCAAGACAAAGCCCCTGCTCGGAGGGATTTGAGGTAGGATAAAGATTTTGAAGATATTTATACGAGGATTCTCCCGATTCATTTACAAGGCTTAAAAATGTCTTGAAATCTCCGGACTTAAGAGCGGCCTTTTGCTGCCCTACCCTACGGTTTTCGTTGAAGAAATGAAAAGCTCGCAAAATCGCCCTGTCTCCGCAGGAGCTACGCAGGGCGGCTATGCTTTTATAAAAATCCTCCTCGCTTGCATCCCGCAGAAACTCAACGCCAAGCGCTCTGCTGACCTTTTTACACTCGATTGTAACATCGGCATAATCCTGAGTAAGGTCGGCATGATTACCGCCGGTATCAACAACGCAAAGTCTGCATCCTGATTTTTTAATATCAAGCTCGATTTTTTCAACCCTCGGATTGGTGGGGTCATTAAAATCGGCATAGGTAAAGCCGCCCGAAGAGCTTGCCATTTGATCAAGCAGACCGCAAGGCTTTCCGAAAAATTCACGCTCGGCAAACTGCGAATATTTCGCAATGGTAACTGCATCAACCGAATTGCCGTTAAACAGACCGTTTATAATATTCGCAACCAAAACCTCAAATGCGGCAGAGGAGGACAGACCCGAGCCCTTTAATACATTTGATGTTGTATACGCATCAAATCCGCCAACAGCGTATCCGTTATTCTTAAAAGCGGCACAAACACCTCTTATAAGAGCCGCAGCCTTGCCTGTTTCGCTCTTAATTACCTCAAGCTGCATCAAATCGATTTCATCCATGGGGTATCCCTCCGATTTGATGCGAGCTGTATTCGAGCCGTTTTCGCTTACTACCGCTATAACATCAAGATCAACGCTTCCCGCAAGTACCTCACCATGCTGATGGTCGGTATGATTTCCGCCGACCTCTGTCCTCCCCGGAGCCGAAAACAGTCTGATGTTATCACGGTAGCCGTAAAGAGCTTCAAACTCCTTAAGAGCTTTAATATAACGCTCCGCAGCCTTAATTTCATCTCCGTAAAGCATTTTGAATTTTTCATTTAAAGCGCCGCTTTTAATTTTTACAATTGCTTCAGATATGTTCATAACCTATACTCCGTAATTAAAATTTTAAAGCTTTGAAACTATTTCAAGCGTATCTCTCGCTATAGCAAGCTCCTCGTTCGTGGGAATAACAAAAACATCAACCTTGCTGTCGGGCGTTGATATTTTTACTTCCTTACCTCGAAGCTTGTTTGCTTCACTGTCGATACAAACGCCGACAAAGCCGAGATTTTCACATACATATTCTCTGAGCTCGGGGTCATTTTCGCCTATTCCGCCCGTAAATGCTATAGCATCTACACCGTTCATAGCCGCAATATACGAGCCCACAAACTTAAGGATTTCATACCTTTGCATATCAACGGCAAGCTTGGCTCTTTTGTTTCCGGCAGCCGCAGCCGCTCCGACATCTCTGTTATCGTTGGAAATGCCGGAAATTCCGAGCATACCCGACTTTTTGTTACAAATTGTATTTACATCTGCGGGAGAAAGGTGCTCCTTCTCAGCCAAATATGTAAGTGCCGAAGGATCAAGAGTTCCTGAGCGTGTTCCCATCATAAAGCCGTCAAGCGGAGTAAAGCCCATAGATGTATCCACACAAGCACCGTCTTTTACGGCGGTTATAGAACAGCCGTTTCCGAGATGACAGGTTATTATTTTCAGGTCTGCCTTCGGCTTGCTTTCAAGCGCAGCAACACGGTCGCTGACAAAGCGGTGTGAGGTGCCGTGAGCACCGTATTTTCTGATTTGATACTTTTCGTAATACTCATAAGGCAGAGGATACATAAATGCCTTCGGGGGCATCGTCTGATGGAAGGAGGTATCAAATACAACAACCTGAGGAATCTTATCTCCGAAGGTTTTTATACAAGCACGGATTGCCAAAACATGAGCGGGATTGTGAAGAGGAGCCATAGCTCCGAGCTCTTCAATCTGATCTATTACCTTTTCGTTAACAAGACAAGAGCCCTTGAATATTGCACCGCCCTGAACTATTCTATGACCTATAGCGGATATTTCATCAAATGAAGCTATAACCCTTGCCTTGCTTTCGGTAAGAGCATAAACAACCGCTTCAAATGCCTCGCTGTGGGTTGGCATAGGAGTCTCGGCTTCATATTTTCTTCCGTCTGCCGATTTATGCGATATAGCGCCTGTTACACCTATTCTCTCGCAAAGGCCCTTTGCGAGAACCTCCTCGTTCTCCATATCAATAAGCTGATACTTAAGAGAAGAGCTGCCTGCATTTACAACGAAAATTTTCATATTCTTTCCCTCTTAACATTTTTAGTGTTGAAAACAAACAATTTGTATGTTAAACTATTAATATATGATATAATATTTTTGCTGATATTTCAAGTATTATTTAAAATCGGAGGAGCTCATATTGGCGATTACGGGTATAATAGCGGAATTCAATCCCTTACACAATGGGCATAAGCTGCTTATTGATTCGGCAAAGCAGGGCTCGAATACGGTTGTATGTGTTATAAGCGGAAATTTTGTTCAGCGTGGTGATACTGCCGTTATATCCAAAATCAAAAGGGCTCAAGCCGCACTTATGTGCGGAGCTGATATAGTAGCAGAGCTTCCGGTGTTATGGTCGATGTCAACCGCACAGAACTTTGCAGTTGGTGCTGTTTCCCAGCTATATGCCTTAGGCTGCGACGAAATTATTTTCGGAAGCGAATGCGGCGATATCGAAAAGCTCTCAAAAGCCGCCGATATCCTTTTATCGGACAGCTTCGCCCTTGAGGCTTCAAGGGCTGTTAAGGAGGGCTGCACCTTTGCTGTTGCAAGACAAAATGCTGCCGTAGCTCTCGGAGCCGATGAAGCCGTCTTAAGCTCTCCTAACGACAATCTTGCAATAGAATACATACTCGCCGCCAAAAAGCTCCGGCTGCAGCTTTCCTTCAGATGCATAAAGCGAGAGGGTGCAGGGCACGACAGTAAGGTATCAAGCGGATGCTTCGTATCCTCTTCAATGATAAGAGAAAGGCTAATCGGCGGTGATATAGCCTATGCGGAGCGCTTTATGCCAATACAGCTCAGAGGCTTTATAGCGCCCGAAATGATATCGGATATTAAAAAAATCGAGGCTGCTCTTCTTGCTATTTTAAGGCTTAAGACTCCCGAAGAGCTTAAGTCTCTTCCCGATATAAGTGAGGGTATAGAAAATAAGCTTTATTTTTCATCAAGGGTGGCTACAAGTCTTGATGAATTATACAGTATGATAAAATCAAAGCGATATACTCTTGCGAGAGTGCGCAGGCTCGTTATTTCCGCCGCACTCGGATTAAATGCCGATGCTTTTATGACCCAGCCGCCGTATGTAAGAGTTTTAGGCTTCTCACCCTTAGGAGAAATGCATCTTCGCCGTCACAAGGCTTTTACACCGATAATAACAAGAGCGACGGCAATAAAGCAGCTTGACGATCCCGCAAGGCTCGTTTTTGACTGCGAATGTAGGGCTACAGATCTGTATTCACTGTCTCTTAAAAATCCACAGGAATGCGGATGTGAGTATAAATATAAATTATTGAAAACGGAGTGTATGTAATGGTAGCTGTTAAGGAAATCGAAGCATATAAGGATTTCGGCAGGGTTGTAAGCATTTCTAACGGGGTTATTAAGGCCTATGTGACCGTTGATATCGGGCCGAGAATAATTTATTTCGGCTTTGAAAACGGGCAAAACATAATGCGGGACGACAGAGCCTCCTTCGGAAGCCTTACCGATGAAAAATTCGAAGACTTTTTCGGAAAGGGCAAAAAATGGGAAAATCTCGGCGGACACAGAATTTGGCTTTCACCCGAAGCCTACCCTGAGACCTATTATCCCGACGATTCGCCTGTTTCCTATACAATAAACGAAAGCGGTGCGATATTTACCCCTAAGCCCGAGGTTGAAATCGGTGTTTTAAAGACACTTCAAATCAAAATGGATCCCGACGACTCAAATATGCAGGTAATAATGACCGCACAAAACATAAGCGAAAAGCCTCTTGATTTTTCGATTTGGGGGCTTACCGTATCCGCTCTCGGAGGAAATCTTATCATACCTATGAACGATAATAATACGGGGCTTCTTTCAAACAGGATAATATCCGTTTGGCCCTACACGGATATGAGCGACAGCAGAATTTACTGGGGCAAAAGGTATGTTACCTTAAAGCAGGAAGCCACTGCGACCACCCCGATAAAGCTCGGCTTTGACCTTAACAAGGGCACTGTTCATTATTGCTTAGGCGATGATGTATTTACAAAGAGCTATGATACAAATCACCCTGACGGAAAATATCCGGACGGCGGCTGCTCATTTGAAGCATATACCTGCAATAACTTCACAGAGGTTGAATCGCTGAGCGAATTGAGGACGGTTGCCGTCGGAGAAGCCGTTTCAAGCACAGAGCATTGGAGCCTTTGCAAAAAGCCCTGCGAGGTCGATTTCAAAAGCGACAATTCAATTGAAAGCTTCCTTAAAAATCTTTAATTTTTCTACGGACTTGCAGCTTAAAGCAAGTCCGTTTTTTACAATTTAAAAAGAATAAGAGACATTCTGCCGTTAATAATATATTCGGTGATTGAAATGAAAGGCATTTTAAAAACAATATTTACAACGGCGGTATGTGCAGCGCTCTTTTTGTCGGCCTCCTTATTTTATATGGAAATAAGCAGCAAAAAAACCGAAGAAGCCGAGGCAAAAAACGATAATGTTCCCTATTACGAAAGCACTCCCGATGATTGCGGCGTGTTAATTGAGTTTCCGGATGAAACGGGCTGCGTTGTATACTTTGATTTTTCCAAAACCGGTATAACCGCAATTTTTACTGATGATGTGAGCAATGTGGGAAAAAGCTTCAGAGGATACTCTGTAGACTATACCCTCTGCGCCGATTATGAGCTTCTAAGCGGTATAATCGATCGCAGCGGAGGCATTGACCTTAACATAAAAAATGAGCTGCTCAGATACACGGGAGTTCAAATAATCGATCTACTTGCCGGCATAGGCGACCCTACCTCAATAAGAGCAAGCATAGCTAAAGCGATTTTTAAGAGCATATCGGAAAACGGTGTTACAAAGGAGGATATCGTTTATATTATAGAAAACAGCGAAACCGACCTTTCCGTTCCGATATGCTTAAGCTGGCCCGAGCACCTTAAGGATATGTGCAAAAACGCAAGCGTTATTAACTGAAAAAGAAGGACTGTAGCTTCACTTAGAAAGCCACAGTCCTTCTTTTCGCTGAATAAAAGCTTAATTTGTATTTTTTGTGCTATTTTGTAAAGACAAATTTTGCAGCACTGCCTGAAAGCCATTCGGATGTGACCTCAAGGTCTATTTTAGACCAGTCCTCCGGAACCTCCATAGCATACCAGCCAACCAGCTTCTTGCCCGCCGAAACCTCGCCGTCAAGTGTGCCTTCATCAAAGGCACAGGCTGCCGAAAATGAATATTCACATTTTACATCGTCTGCATATGCACTGAAAAGCATAAGGCTGCTTACAGTTTGGGCTTCGTCCGAAATATTTTCTACGGTAAATTTAACACCAACGAAGGTTTTTCCGCTTTCGGGCTTGAAATATTCGGTTCCGCTCGTCTCCTTGATTTCAGTTGCGGTGAATTTAAGATTTTTAAATACAGCAGTATCGTTTAGTCCGTAATCTGCTTCGCTTGTATCGGTCTGTGAGGAGCTTACGACTGTGGCATCACCTTTTTCTTTAACCGGCTCATCTGAGGTATCACACCCGACAAAAGCAAGCGTCATAAGTAAAGCTACCATTAAACACAATATTTTCTTCATCAATCTATCCCCTTATAAGTATTTTCAAGCAGCACGACAGCTGCTTTTGTTATTATACTCAATCTTTGAGTAATTGTCAATACTCAATTTCTGAGTACATACAATAGTTATAAAAGCTATGTACTCGGGGGTATTATTATGAATTACAGGACAAGAATAAAAGCTTTAAGGGAGGATAATGACCTTACTCAGGCTTTTGTCGGCAAAATATTGCAAAAATCCCAACAGGGCTACAATCATATTGAAGGCGGCAGAGCCGAGCTAAAAATCGAAGACCTTGTAACACTTTGCAAATTTTACAATGTGACAGCCGACTATATTGTAGGTCTTACCGACAATCCGAAGCCGCTGAAATAATTGCCGTGCCGATTAAATCTTTTATAACTGTTGCTTCACCGATTCTTTCACCACAGGTATTAAAGTAAATTGGAAATTTTCAGCTAAAAGCCTTTTTAAAATCAATTGACAGTTTTGCCTGTTGATTGTATAATGTACTTATCAGCCTAAGGGTGGGGGTATTTTATTTTGGAAAATATTATAGAGCTTTTCGGAAGTAATGTGTTTAATGACAGCATTATGAAGGAGCGACTTCCCGAAAATGTATACCGACTTTTGAAGGAGGCGGTTGAAAACGGAAAGGGTATTGACAGCAGCATAGCCGATACCGTTGCCGCCGCAATGAAGGATTGGGCAATCGAAAAAGGGGCAACCCATTTCTCGCATTGGTTCCAGCCTATGACGGGAATAACCGCCGAAAAGCACGACAGCTTTATCGTACCCACGGGTGACGGTCATATTATAATGGAATTCTCCGGCAAGGAGCTTATAAAGGGCGAGCCGGATGCATCCTCTTTCCCCTCCGGCGGACTTAGGGCTACCTTTGAAGCAAGAGGCTATACAGCATGGGATCCCAGCTCATTTGCCTTTGTAAAAGACGGCACCCTTTGCATACCTACGGCTTTTTGCTCATACGGTGGGGAGGCTCTTGATCAGAAAACGCCTCTTCTTCGCAGTATGGAGGCGATAAACAAGCAATCGCTCAGAGTAGTAAGACTTCTCGGCGGTGAAGATGTAAGCTCTATGACGACTACGGTAGGCCCCGAGCAGGAATACTTCCTTATTGATAAGGAAATGTATAAAAAACGCCCTGACCTTATATTCTGCGGCAGAACACTGCTTGG
>CAYLQF010000071.1:0-8184 GCA_964385735.1 uncultured Ruminococcus sp.
TTCTTTTTAAAATTAAAGCTTAAAAAATACTGTAATTTACTACTAATGCCGCAAAAACTATCGAAACCATAGAAAGCAGCTTTATAAGAATATTTATCGACGGGCCCGAGGTGTCCTTAAAGGGGTCGCCTACGGTATCTCCCACAACTGCCGCCTTGTGCTGAGCACTGCCCTTTCCGCCGTGAACGCCGCTTTCGATGTACTTTTTAGCATTGTCCCATGCGCCGCCCGAGTTTGACATAAATACCGCCATAAGGAATCCGCTTGCGGTAGCACCTGCCAGCATTCCGACTACGCCCTTATATCCGAGAATAAGTCCGGTTACAATCGGTACTACAATAGCTACAATTGTGGGGAGTATCATTTCGTGAAGGCTTGCTTTGGTACACAGGTCAACACATTTTGCATAATCCGGATCGGATTTTCCCTCCATAAGACCCTTGATTTCCTTAAACTGCCGCCTTACCTCAACAACAACCGATTGTGCCGCCTTGCCGACTGATTCCATAGTAAGTGCCGCAAAAATAAAGGGCAGGCAGGTTCCTATAAGCAAGCCTATAAGAACGGCGGGGTTCATAAGATTGAAGGTGGTGTCGGCATCGGGCTTAATTTCTTTAACCTTATTGACATAAGAAGCCATAAGTGCAAGCGCCGTAAGGGCAGCGGAGCCTATAGCGAAGCCCTTGCCGGTTGCCGCAGTTGTGTTTCCGAGAGAGTCGAGAGCATCGGTTCTTTCTCTGACACTATTGTCAAGTCCTGCCATTTCCGCTATACCGCCGGCATTGTCCGCAACGGGGCCGTAAGCATCTGTAGCAAGGGTTATTCCGAGGGTAGAAAGCATACCTACCGCCGAAAGAGCTATTCCGAAAAGACCCATATCGGCGCTGCTGTTACCGCCGGAAACGAGATATGCCGTAAGTATACAGGCGGCAACTATAATTATCGGAACAGCGGTTGAAAGCATACCAAGACCCATACCGCCGATTATTATTGTTGCGCTGCCGGTTTCGGATTTTGCTGCAAGAGACCTTGTGGGCTTGTAGGTATCCGAGGTGAAATATTCGGTGGATTTTCCTATTAAAACTCCCGCAACAAGGCCGGAAAGAATGGCAAAGTATATGCCTGTATGCTCACTTCCCAAAAGAAAGCGAATGATAGGATAAGAGGCTATTGCTATAAGCACAGCGCTGAAATTAGTTCCTCTGCTGAGAGAAGTGAGCAGCTGCTTTTGAGTTGCATTTTCGTTTGTGCGAACCAAAAAGGTTCCGAGTATGGAGCAGATTATGCCTGCGGCGGCTATCAAAAGCGGAACCGCAAGAGCC
Source organism: uncultured Ruminococcus sp. (assembly GCA_964385735.1). Lineage (GTDB taxonomy): Bacteria > Bacillota > Clostridia > Oscillospirales > Acutalibacteraceae > UBA737. Next base: position 1,323 of record CAYLQF010000071.1, read on the forward strand.
TTTAAGGCGTTTTCGGAGAAAGCGGAAACACCGAGCGCCATAGCCGATATTACCGAACCGACATAGGATTCGTAAAGGTCTGCGCCCATTCCGGCTACATCACCTACATTATCGCCTACATTATCCGCTATAACTGCGGGGTTTCTCGGGTCGTCCTCAGGAATTCCTGCCTCAACCTTACCGACAAGGTCCGCTCCTACATCTGCTGCCTTTGTGAAAATTCCGCCGCCCACTCTGGCGAAAAGCGCCATTGAAGAAGCACCCATACCGAAGGTGAGCATTGCCGCCGTCATTTCAGCGGCGGAGCAGCCGAAGACATACTTAAGCAAAACCGCCCAAACGGAAATGTCAAGCAGACCGAGACCTACCACAGTAAAGCCCATAACCGAGCCTGCCGAAAATGCAACCTTAAGGCCCTTATTCAAGCCCGATATGCAGGCATTTGCCGTTCTTGCGTTTGCCGCAGTTGCTATTTTCATACCTACAAAGCCCGAAAGTCCCGAAAAAAATCCGCCTGTTATGAAGGCAAACGGAACAAAGGGCGTTATCAGCTTTAATACGAACGCCATAAGTGATAGAATAAGGAACATCGCAATAAAGAAAACAGCAACTACCGTGTACTGCCTCTTAAGGTATGCGTTAGCGCCTGCCTTGACGGAGCCTGAGATTTTCTTCATCAATTCATTCCCCGAATCAAACGAAAGCACTTTTTTTGCCATTATCAGAGCAAACAGAAGTGCCGCAATCGCCGCCGCAAGTGTTATGAACATAGAGTAATTTTCCATAACCTTATATAACCTCCCATTAAAGTACTATGGATTTGTTAATATAATAACACATAAGCCTTAAAATTTCAATTGTATTTGCCTCCGAGTGCGAAAAATTATGAAAAAATAAATATTTATTTTACTTTTCGTTAACAAATATCGTCTAAAAGGATATAAAATATAATAAAAGGAGGATAGATATGAACCTCAGATATAAGCTTATGCGTTTTTTAAGCGGAAGATACGGCGTTGATAAGAGCTTTTATGTTCTTTTCTCCGTAGCGGCGGCTTTGGCGCTTTTGAACTGCTTTTTAAGGTCGCTTTATATTCAGGCGGCAGTTTATGCTCTTTGTATTTATGCTCTGTTTCGAATGCTTTCGAAAAATATTGCGGCAAGGCAAAGGGAAAACACCGTAATTACGGGCTGGGTTTATAAGCTTAAGCGAAAATATGCCGCTGTCAAGCGGCAAAAAGCCGACAAAGCTCATATTTACAGAAGATGTCCCCGATGCAGAGCCGTGCTGCGACTTCCAAAGAAAAAGGGAAAGCACAAAACAGTCTGCCCTAAATGCGGTGAAGAATTTTCCGTTAGGGTAAGAAGCGAAAAATAACGAGCTGTAAAATGCGAATGCGTTACAGCCCGTTATTTTTAAGTGCTTTTATCATTTTTCGTGCGTCTATTCTGCCTTTTATTATTGAGCATAGCTTCGCCCACCTGTCACTCTCGAAGCCGAGCTTTAAGACAAGCCATTTGATATATACCCTACGCTCGGTTTTCTTATCGATAAAGCTGCGGTGCTTATAGGTGTAATATTTTATATTTCTCGCATAATAGTAGCTTCGAAGCGGAGAATGATTGTAGGTAAAAAGCGGCTTTTGAAGCTTGCTTATTCCGAAAAGCTTTCCTATAGGTATGAAAAATCTTACTTCCTTTGCCACACCTAAGCGGTGGTGCAAAACTGCTCCGTTTACCCGAAGAATTTTATATTCGTGTTCTTCAAGGCTTGTACAAAAATCAAAGTCAACACAGTCGATAAACATAGCCTCATCAAAGCCGCCCACCCTTTCGTAAGCACTCAGCCTTACAAGAGAGGCGGAGGTATTACAGCGGTGAACCTGCTCAACGGCCGGCTCACTTGCGGAGAGAACCGTTAAAGGCTCGTTATCGTCTATAAATTTAGGGGTTAAAAGCGCAACCTCGGCGTTTTTAAGATACGGCTTATATTTTTCGATAAGGTCAGGCTCCGGCAGAGAGTCCTGATCAAGGGTCATAATCCAATCAAAGCCGTCGCTTAGGGCAGTGCCGCACATTTGATTTAAAGCCGCTGCAACACCTAAATTTTTATCGTTATCGATGACTGTCACCTTAGGATTTGCCCTGTAAAAGCCTTTAAGGTCTGCGGTGTTTTCGGAGGCGTTATCAACCAAATACAGCCTTTCAACCTGTAAGAGGGTTGCCTCTATGTTTTCCTTAAGCCTTGTAAGCTCAGGCTCGAAAACCGTTATTCCCGCCGCAATTTTGCACACAACACACACCTCTTAAAGTAAATATCCAACCGATATTGTAGCATATTTATTCAGACTTTACAAGCCTTTCATTGACACGGAGGATTTGATGTGATAAAATTTCTTTGTATAAACAGATAGCAAGGGAGAGTGCGGATATGCCCTTAAGGAAGATAAGCTTTACAAAGATGCACGGTATCGGAAACGATTATATTTATATTGATTGCTTTAAGCAAAAGCTTGAAAATCCGGAAGAATTGGCTCGAATAATGTCTCCCCGCAGATTTTCTGTCGGAGCGGACGGAGTGATACTTATATGTCCCTCCGATGCTGCGGATGCTAAGATGAGAATGTTCAATCTTGACGGCAGCGAGGGGAAAATGTGCGGCAACGGTATAAGATGTGTGGGCAAATACATATATGATAACAACATTGCCAGAAAGCAAACTGTTACCGTTGAAACCTTAAGCGGTATAAAAAAGCTCAGGATATCGGAGAAAAACGGATATGCTCAAACGCTTACGGTTGATATGGGGGCTGCTGAATTTTCCTGCTCAAAGGTTCCCGTTTTATTTGACGGCTCCGAAATGATAAACGAGGCGGTTTCGGTAAACGGTAGTATTTATAATATAACCGCTGTTTCTATGGGAAACCCCCATGCTGTTATTTTTTGCGATGATATAGAAAATTTAAAGCTTGAAAAAACAGGTCCCTTATTTGAAGAGCTTTCGATTTTTCCCGAAAAAGTGAATACCGAATTCGTAAAGGTCGTAAACCGAAGAGAGCTTTGTATGCGAGTTTGGGAAAGAGGCAGCGGCGAAACTCTTGCCTGCGGAACAGGTGCCTGCGCAAGCGTTGCGGCGGCGGTTAAAAACGGTCTTACAGACGAAGAAGAGGAAATAACCGTTCATTTAAGGGGCGGCGAGCTTTATATAACCTATTTTAACGACAGGGTTCTTATGCGAGGTCCGGCGGAAAAGGTGTACGAAGGAGTATATGAGTATGAGTCTTAGAATAAGGATTAACGAAAATTACGGCAGCGTAAACAAAAACTATCTTTTTTCGGAGGTTGCAAAGCGAGTTGCGGCATATAAAGCGGAAAATCCCGCTGCTAAGGTAGTAAGCCTCGGAATAGGCGATGTAACCCTGCCGCTTGCACAGACGGTTGTAAAAGCAATGAAAGATGCCTCGGAGGAAATGGGTAAGCCCGAAGCCTTCCGTGGCTATGCTCCGGAATACGGCTACGGTTTTTTGTGTGAGGCGATAGCGGGATATTATCTTAAAAACGGAGTTAAAATCACCCCCGACGAAATTTATGTTTCCGACGGTGCTAAGAGCGATGTCGGAAATATTTTGGATATTTTAGGAGATAACACGGTTGTTATACCCGATCCCGTTTATCCGGTTTACCTTGACAGTAATCTTATGAGCGGTCATAAGGTGAGATTTATATACGGCAATGTGGAAAACGGCTTTTTACCTATGCCGGAGGAGCTTGAAAGCGAGAGCTTTGTTATTTATCTTTGCTCTCCGAACAATCCTACGGGCGCCGTTTACGACAGAGAGGGCCTTAAGGCTTGGGTTGATTTTGCAAATAATACCGGTTCGCTTATTATCTTCGATGCCGCATACGAAGCTTTTATAAACGGCGATTATCCGCACTCAATATATGAGCTTGAAGGAGCAAGGCAGTGTGCTGTTGAGATTTGCAGCTTTTCGAAAACCGCAGGCTTTACAGGTGTCAGATGTGCTTGGAGCGTTTTTCCGGATGAGCTTACGGTAAACGGTAAAAAGCTTTCCTCACTTTGGGCTCGCAGGCAGGCAACGAAATTTAACGGAGTGTCCTATGTTGTTCAAAGGGCTGCCGAGGCGGCGCTCAGTGATGAGGGCTTAAGACAATGCAGGGCGGCAATAGCCTATTATATGGAAAACGCAGCTGTGATTTCACAGGTGCTGAAAGAAAAAAGCATTAGATTTACAGGCGGTATAAGCTCGCCCTATTTATGGCTTGAATGTCCGAACGGTGCAGACTCGTGGGAATTCTTCGATTATCTGCTTAAAAATGCGCAGATAGTAGGCACTCCGGGCTCCGGCTTCGGAAAATCCGGTGAAGGTTTTTTCCGTTTAACCTCTTTCTCAAGCAGAGAAAACACTCTTATTGCCGCAAATAGGCTTAGGACCTTGCTATAAAAACAGCTTAGCGGAGATACAAAATGAAAGAAAAAACAGTTGCCGCCATATCAACGCCTGCGGGCGAGGGCGGAATCAGCGTTATCAGAATTTCGGGAGCCGAGGCATTGCAGGTTGCCGACCGTGTGTTTAAAGCCTTTAACGGCAAAGCTCTTACAGAGCTTAAAGGATATTCTGCGGCTTACGGCAGGGTCGTTTTAGGTAACGAGAATATAGATGACGGAGTTGCACTTGTCTTTAAGGCTCCTCACAGCTACACCGGCGAGGATGTTGTTGAAATATCGGTTCACGGGGGAACAATTGTCGCCAGAAGCACACTTAGGGCGATTTACGGCGCAGGAGCATATCCGGCAGGCCCGGGCGAGTTTACAAAGCGAGCCTTTTTAAACGGTAAAATCGACCTTGCCAAGGCGGAAAGCATAATGGGCATTATTTCCGCCAAAAGCGATGCGGCGCTGAAAATTTCAAGAGCCGCAAGAGAGGGCAGAGTAAGTAGGGAAATTGACTCGGTTATAGAATATTTGCTTGAGGCCGCAGCTTCGATAGCGGCGTATTCCGACTTTCCCGATGAGGATATAGAGGGCCTTAATCCCGATAGCTTCAAAAAAATGCTTAAAGCCTGCTTGGATAAGCTTTCGGCTTTGCTTAAAAGCTATGATGCGGGTAGAGTTTTAAGAGAGGGCATAGACTGCTGTATAGCAGGGAAGCCCAATGTGGGAAAGTCTACCCTTATGAATATGCTTTCGGGCACAGAGCGTTCTATCGTTACCGATATAGCGGGGACAACCCGTGATGTGATTGAAAGCAGGGTACAGGTGGGAGAGGTTATACTCAATCTTGCCGATACCGCAGGAATACACGAAACCGAGGATCTGGTTGAAAAAGCCGGTGTTGACAAAGCGGTTCAAAGGCTTGAGGCTGCTCCGCTTGTGCTTGCCGTTTTTGATACCTCACTTCCGCTTGATGCGGAGGATATAGGGCTTTTAAAGCGGCTTGATAAAAAGCATACGCTGATAGTGCTGAACAAATCCGACCTTGAGCAACGACTCGATAAAGCCGCTTTTGAGGGCTTTGAAACGATTTTAGTATCCGCAAAAAGCAGCTCTGGCATTAAGGAGCTCACCGAAGCAGTTGAACGGATTTCGGGAGCAGCATCGCTTTCGGCAGAGGATGTCGTGCTTATAAACGAAAGGCAGAGAAGCTGTGTTCAAAGAGCGTTTTGCGCCTTAACGGAGGCTCTTGATGCTCTTGAGACGGGTATGACGGTAGATGCCGTCGGTGTTTGCCTTGACGATTGTCTTGCGGCTCTTCTTGAGCTTACGGGTAAGCGGGTTACAAGCGAGGTTGCCGACGAAGTGTTTAAGAGATTTTGTATTGGAAAATAAAGCTTTTAAGAAGGAATAATTTTGAATATACCCACATATACAGCCGGAGCATACGATGTTGCGGTTATAGGCGGCGGTCACGCCGGAATAGAGGCTGCACTTGCTCCGGCAAGGCTCGGCGTTAAGACGGTTATGTTTACGGTCAGTCTTGACTGGATAGGAAATATGCCCTGCAATCCGTCCATAGGCGGGACGGCAAAGGGTCATCTCGTCAGAGAAATCGATGCTCTGGGCGGCGAAATGGGTAAGGCAGCAGATAAAAATACTCTGCAAAGCAGAATGCTTAACAGGGGAAAGGGTCCCGCCGTTCATTCGCTGCGTGCTCAGATAGACCGCAGAGCCTACAGCGCATATATGAAGCACGCCGTTGAGCTTCAACAGGGGCTTGATGTTAAGCAGGCGGAAATAGTAGATATTAAGAACGAAAACGGCATTTGGCATATAATAACCAAGCTCGGTGCGGATTATGCCTGCAAAACCGTTATAATCGCAACCGGAACCTTTCTCGGCGGAAAGGTGTATGTTGGAGAGGTAAGCTACGAAAGCGGACCGGACGGTAATTTCCCCGCAAAGGAGCTCAGCGTAGCATTAAAGCGGCTCGGATTGCCGCTCAGACGCTTTAAAACGGGAACTCCCGCAAGGGTTTTAAGGCAAAGCATAGATTTTTCCGAGCTTGAGGTTCAGCCGGGGGATGATATTACCGAGCCGTTTAGCTATACCACGGGAATGCCTCCCGAAAACAAGGTTGTTTGTCATATTGCCTATACAAACGACGAAACAAAAAAGGTAATTCTAGAAAATCTTAATCGCTCGCCGCTTTATTCGGGGGTTATAGAGGGAGTGGGCCCGAGATATTGCCCGAGTATAGAGGATAAAATAGTCCGCTTTGCGGATAAAAAAAGGCATCAGCTGTTTATAGAGCCTTGCGGAGAGGATACGGAGGAAATGTATCTTCAGGGTATGTCGTCCTCATTGCCCGAAGAGGTGCAGCTGAAGTTTTACAAAACAATAAAG
>CAYLQF010000072.1:0-8139 GCA_964385735.1 uncultured Ruminococcus sp.
ATGTTCTTGTAGATAATCCGAAATGCGGCTACGGAATATTTGCCGAGAATATGCTTAAAACCGCACAGGAGGCGGCAAATGAAAAGGCTCTTGACGAAGCCTCATAATAAAATAAGGCTAAAAGGAAAGGAAAAGCTGTATGTCGGATAAAGAAAATTCAAAGGAAGAGCTGAGCGGTGAGCTTGAGCTTATAGAAAAAATGGGCGCAGCAAAAGCCTTTAAAGGTAAGCATAACATTTTTTGCGTTACGATTATAGGCGAAATAGAAGGGCATAACACTCTTCCCGAGCAGAGTAAAACCACAAAATACGAGCATGTTATACCTCAGCTTGTTCAAATCGAGCAGGACCCCGACATTGAAGGGCTGCTTATAATTTTAAATACTGTCGGCGGCGATGTTGAAGCCGGCCTTGCAATAGCAGAGCTCATATCGGGAATGAAAAAACCAACTGTAACCTATGTTCTCGGAGGAGGACATTCGATAGGCGTGCCGCTTGCAGTTGCGGGAAAAAGGTCCTTTATAGCACCCTCTGCTACTATGACGGTGCACCCTGTCAGAATGACCGGTCTTGTTATAGGAGTTCCTCAAATGCTGCATCATTTTGAGCGAATGCAGCAGAGGATAACCGAATTCGTATCAAAAAACTCGAAAATAAGCGAAAAAAGATTTACCGAGCTGATGATGAATACCGGCGAAATGGTAACGGATGTCGGGTCTGTATTAAGCGGTGAAAAAGCGGTCAGTGAGGGGCTTATCGATTCTCTCGGCACCCTCAATGAGGTTATAGAAAAACTTTATAAAATGATAGAAGGCGGCAAGCTTGAATAAAATCGGTTGCCGCCGATTTTTTATGCTTGAAAAAGAGCCGCATTGGGGGTATAATAAATTTGTATACATAATTAAAGAGGTTATTGACTTATGGCAGCAAAGAAAAAGAAAAAGGCGGCTTCGGGCTCTGCAAGGAAGAGCAAGGTTAACCGTCAGCTGTGTGCGGTAATATTGTTTGCGGCGGCAGTTTTCCTTATGTGTGTAGTGCTTATACCGGGGAAAAATGTTTGGACGGTTATGCACTGCTTTTTGTTCAGCACCTTCGGTGTGACGGCGTTTATATATCCGCCCTTGCTCGCAACAGTTGCGATAATTATAGCGCTTGACAAAGATTCCTCCTCGGTTACTGCAAAGCTTACCGAAGCCGGAGTGCTTGTTTGGCTTATAGGTGCCGTGATTGACGAATTTGCCGTTTTTACCGACTCTTTGACATTTGCTGAGCATATAAAAACGGTATGGTCAGCCGGTGATAAGGTTGCACAGGCGGTAAAGGGTGGCGGAATTTTCGGTGCTCTGCTGAGTCATCCCTTGGGTGCGGCCTTCGGCAGAACGCCTGCGGCCATAACCCTTATTATTCTTATTTTTGTTTTTGCTATGATTATAACCGGAACCACTCTTATCTCTTTCTTCAGGGCAGTCGCAAAACCGGTTAAGGCTGTTTCGGAGCAGGCGGAAAACGCTTATAAGGCAAGAAGCGAAAAAGAGGATGAGTTGCCTCTGCCTGATGCTGTGAGCGAGACTGAAAATCCGAAAATAAGGATGGTTAAAGGCTTTAATCCCGATATTCCGGTTGATGATATACCGAAAAAGCGAAAAAAAATCGAGCTTACGCCTGACCAGATGCAAAAAAAGGTTGTTGATACTTATTACGGTAAGGCTTCGGAGAATACCGCCGAAGCTATCGAAAACGAGGAACAAAATCAGTCTGATATAGATGATGCTATCGTTGCTGCAAGGGCTGAGAGTGAGCCCGAGCCTATTGAAGAGGTAGCTCACGAGAAGCTTAAAATTGATTTTGATAAGGAAAAAGAGACGGTGGCCGAAGCGATTGAAGCTTCGGAGAGTGCGTTTAAATATAAATTTCCGTCTGTAGACCTGCTTAATCAAAACACCAATTCGAATACAAGAGCCGTTGCGGCAGAGCTTGATAATACGGCAGAGCATCTTGTGGCAACCCTTAAGAGCTTCGGTGTCGAGACAAGAATTGTCGATATCAGTCGAGGGCCAACAGTAACAAGATACGAGCTTCAGCCCTGCGCAGGGGTAAAAATAAGTAAAATAACCGGTCTTGCGGATGATATCGCCTTAAGCCTTGCCGCAGCCGGTGTGCGTATTGAGGCGCCTATACCGAATAAGGCTGCGGTCGGAATAGAGGTTCCGAATAAAACAAGTGCCGTAGTTTCCATAAGGGAAATAATAGAGTCTCCTGCTTTCAATGCTTCAAAAAGCAAGCTTACAGTTGCTATGGGCAAGGATATCGGCGGCAATGTAGTGGTGACCGATATTGCGAAAATGCCTCACGGCCTTATTGCAGGTGCTACCGGCTCAGGTAAATCTGTTTGTATTAACTCGTTTATTATGAGTATTCTTTATAAAGCAACTCCCGAAGAGGTTAAGCTCCTTATGATAGACCCGAAGGTTGTTGAGCTCGGAGTTTATAACGGTATACCTCACCTTCTTATACCGGTTGTAACCGAACCGAGAAAAGCGGCGGGAGCACTCGGCTGGGCGGTCAGCGAAATGGAAAAACGCTATCAAATGTTTGCCGATCGCTGTGTGCGTGATATTGCGGGCTATAATAAGCTTGTTGACACCTTAATAGATGAGCCTGAGGTTAAAAAAATGCCGCATATTGTAATCATAATAGACGAGCTTGCCGATCTTATGATGACTGCGCCGAGAGAGGTTGAGGATTCTATAAATCGAATTGCGGCTAAGGCGAGAGCGGCAGGTATACATCTTCTTATAGCAACACAGAGGCCGTCGGTCAATGTTGTTACCGGCGTTATTAAAGCAAATATTCCAACTCGTATAGCATTTGCCGTTTCCTCGCAGATAGACAGTCGTACCATACTTGATTCCGGCGGTGCCGAGAAGCTGTTAGGGCGAGGTGATATGCTTTTCAGTCCTGTGGGCTCCTCAAAGCCAAAAAGACTGCAAGGCTGCTTTGTCAGCGATGAAGAGGTTGAAAAGGTGGTCGAATTCGTTAAAAAGAGCGGTAGTGCCGATTACGACGATGATATTATGGTTGAAATAGAGCGTAAGGCGGCAATAGAGGAACAAAAACGCACCGGTCTTGAGGAGGATGCTCCCGATGACGATCCGATGCTTGACGAAGCGATTAGGGTAGTTGTTGAGCAGGGTATGGCTTCAACCTCACTTTTACAGCGAAAGTTAAAGCTCGGATATGCAAGGGCGGCACGCATTGTCGATGAAATGGAGCAGAGGGGCGTTGTCGGTCCTTATGAGGGCTCAAAGCCGAGAAAGGTTTTAATTACAAAGGAACAGCTTTTGGAAAAGGAAGCAAGGGGAGAATAAATGCCTGCCGGAAGAGTCCGAACAAAGCGTGTGATTATATCTGCGGTTGCCGTGATACTGCTTTTGGCAGCCGCAATGCTTTTAATTATAAATTCAAATAAGCTTTTCAGCGAGGAGGATGCCTCCTATGCTGCCTCGCAGTCCGGAATATGTGATGATTATGTAAGATTTTTAGATGTCGGTCAGGGTGATTGTGCGTTAATTACAAGCAACGGCGCTTCCGTATTGATAGATACCGGAGCTCCCGAGTACTCGGATATGCTTTGCGCAAAGCTTAAAAAATACGGTGTAAAGAATGTAAATACGGTTATACTTTCTCACTTTCATGAGGATCATGCCGGAGGAATAGATGCCATTGCTTCAAGATTTAATGTTTCAAGCCTTGTTTATCCCGATGCTTCTAAAAGCGACAGTATGCTCAGCGGTGCAATAAGTGCCAAGAAAACCGTTCTCGCAGAGGATGGTGAGCTTTATATTGCCAAGCAGGGAATGGTGATAGCCTTCGGAGACTGTGAGATTACTGTTCTCGGCTACTTTGCCGATGAGGCTGACGAGAATGAGCGCTCTATCTTCGCTATGGCAGAGCTTCACGGCAAAAAGTTTCTTTTTACCGGTGATGCCGGCAAGGCAGCCGAAAAGCAATTGCTTTTACAAAAGCTTAATCTTAAGTGCGATGTTCTCAAGGTCGGACATCATGGCAGTAATTCTTCTTCGACAGAGGATTTTCTCAATGCCTGTTCTCCGGAGTATGCTTCTATTTCCTGTGGTCTCGGAAATAGGTATTCGCATCCGAGCGAGTCAACGGTTGCAAGGCTCGAGGAAAAGCGCATAAGCTTTTTCAGAACCGATTTAAACGGTGATATTACCTTTGCGGTTGACAGTAAAGGAATTTATCCTTCGACCGAAAAATAAGGCGATTCTACCGGCAGTAGAGTGAGGAAAATGCTCTACTGCCGCATTTTTTCTCTGTAGAATTAAATTACGGCTCAGTAGGTTGAAGAAAAAGGGCATAACAAATAAAATAAATATTGTAAATATTAAGCCCTTCAGGCAACAGATTCTTAAAACACAGCGCAACAGGCGTATGTGTGCTTAAAACGGAGGAAGCACAGTGAATAACAATTTTATTTTATCTTGCGAATCAACGGTTGATATTCCGTATGATTATATAACAGGCAGGAATATATCGGTTCTCTTTTATTCCTATGCCCTTGACGGGGAGGAGTATGAGGACTGTATGGGCAGAAGCTCGGAGGAGCTTAAGAGCTTTTATGCTAAGCTCCGTAACGGCGCATTGCCTCAAACCTCTCAAATAAACGAATACAGATATTACGATTATTTTAAAAGCCTTATTCAAAAAGGCGATGTGCTGCATCTTGCCTTCGGATCGGGTATGACACCTTCGGTAAATAATGCCTTTAAGGCAGCAGATAAGCTGCGTAGTGAATTTCCCGAAAGAAAAATCACCGTTATAGATACCACCTGCAGCTGTAGCGGATACGGTATGATAACCGATACTGCCGCCGATCTCAGGGATGTCGGAAAATCGCTTGAGGAGGTTGCGAAATGGGTTACCGATAATGCTCATTTCGTTCACCATCAGTTTTTCTCTACCGACCTTAAATTCTTCAAGCGTTCGGGCAGAGTTTCGGGAGTTGCGGCAACTGCTGCTTCCATACTCGGCATATGCCCGCTTATGCATCTTGATTATTCCGGTAAAATAATTGCCTATTCTAAGGTCAGGGGTAAAAAGAATGCAATTAAGGCAACGGTTGATGAGGTCTTAAAGCACGCAGTCGACGGTAAAAATTATAATGGCAAATGCTTTATATCTCATTCCGATTGTCTTGCAGACGCCGACGAGCTGAAAAATGAGCTTGCTGCGGCTATACCGGCACTCAAAGGAAAAATAAAAACCTACGATATAGGAAATATAATAGCCTCACATTGCGGCACGGGGACGGTTGCTGTGTACTTTATGGGCGATGAGCGCACAGAAAACGGAAAATAAAGTCTTTATAAATAAGAAAGCTGTAGCTGTAAAAGTCAAAGCTTTTACAGCTACAGCTTTTTCTTAAAATTTATTTAAAGCGGTTAATAAAGGATATTACCATATTTGCAAAGGTGTATGTGCCGTCGGGCTCTTTTTTGTTAAGGTAAGAGCAGTGCGTGCTGTTTTCGACACAGCAGTAAACGACCTTAGACATATCGCATCTGAAATGCCTGAGCGTGCCGATAAGCAATTTCGTTTGCTCGTAACGGTTTTCCATATCGTGGTCGCTTACGGTTATTTGCATAGGAGGATAATTTCTTCCGTCCTCGATAAAATAAAGGGGAGCAGTATTGTCAACAACTATCCTTCTTGTATCAAGACCGTGCTCTCTTAAGACATTGAAGTGAGCTGTTGGTTGACCCGCATCCATAAAGTATCCCGATATACTGTCGGAATCTATCCCGTGGACTGCGAGATATTTTTTATCAAAACAAAGCATTTGCGTTAGGTATCCTCCTGCTGAGCTTCCGCCTATGAAGAGGGCGGTTGCTTTGCCGTAATTTGAGATATTTTTATAAATATATGCAACCGCTGCGGCGGCATCGGTTATAAAATCGGGGAATACGGCGGTAGGATACAGTCTGTAATTTGCGCAGGCAACTGCGATTCCCTGCTTTACAATGTCCTCAACAAATACAAGCCCGTCCTTAGAGCCTGATTCGAGACCGCCGCCGTGAAAGTAAACAAAAACAGGAAATTCGGCAGCCTCATCGGGAATATACAAATCCAATACCTGCCGTTCGTGCCCTATATCACTGTAACGGATGTTTTTAAATGCTTTCATGCGGATTTTCCTTTCCTAATATAATACATAGCTCCAAAGGGAAAGCTAATGTAAATGTGTGTGTTGAATTCAGTATAGCATTTTTCACTTTATATTTCAAGCTGCTTCCATATGCTATCAGGTATGCCGGAGGAATTTTTATCACGCAAAAATAAATTCGTAATTTTAGTTAAAATTCATATTTTACTTGCAAAGTGCATAACTTTGTGCTATGATATAAAAGTATAAATGGATAAATTGTTCAAAGCGATAAATTAGATATCAGGCTTTCTTGAATTGAGCTGTCTTTTATGTAAGGATAAGCTTAAGGTGATGGTGGGCGATTGCCTAAACGAAGGGAGATTTTTATGAAAAAATTTCTGTTTGCGTTGTTACTTCCGTTGTGTATGATGCTCGGCTTTCTGTCCGTTACGGTGTTGGCAGACGGTGAAGCCGGCAACGGAGCTTATGGGCAGATATCCGAAGCCGTTTCGGAAACCGATGCGGTTAAAGCGTTACAGGAGCTCATCGATGCTTTGCCGGAGGATACTGCTATCACTCAATCAAGCTCCGAAGCCGTTATTATTCAGCTTGAGGCTATCGATAAAGCAAAGTGTGCTCTTTCGGACAGCGAAAGGGCTCTTGTGGACTTCACAAGATATAATGCCGCCATTGCTGTATTAAACGCACTGGATGGTATGGCTGAGGCAGGTGAACCTGCAGAAGCGGCAAATCAATTTCTTATTTGCTACAAATCCGGCCTTTGGAGCTATTCACAGCCAAAGAGTAAATTCGGAGATGCACTTAAGGTTATCACTAAAAATGCCTCATATGAAGATAAAATTATTCTGCAGGAGCAGGCTCAAGAGGTTAGCGGCAACCATACCATGCCGAAAACTGACTTTAAAATCTGTGTTTCTAACATAAATTTTAAGGGTAAGCTTACTGTACCGAACGGTGCAACGGTGACGATTTACGGTTATGACGGTGCAGATAAAAGCTCTTGCACGGTCAAGGAAATCGAGATAGAAACAGGCGGCAGGTTGAACCTTGAAAATGTTACTCTCAACGGTCCGATCAATATTACGGGTGTTGGCGTTCTCAATGTGAATTCGAATGCCGTAGTAAACGGGGATGTATACAACTACGGTCTTTTAAACAATAATACGGATTCCAACGGCGTTATCAACGGTAAAGTAACAAACGACGGCGGCTGGATTTTCAACGGAATATTCAACGGAAAGGTTGCAAACAATATCAAGGTATCTCCCGGCTTGATAAAGGGCGGCACATATAACGATGAAGTAACCAACGACGCCACTATTGAAGACGGAACATTTAACGAAACAGTGACTAATTACGGTACAATTGAAAACGGAGCCTTCGGTCCCAATTTGTATAACTACGGAACTATCAAATACGCAACCGTTACAACAAAGGGAGTAATTATAAATAATTACGGTACTATTGAGGATGGTAGCTTCCGTGATACCTACCCCCAGAATAAAGAGGACAGCATTGTCAAGGGCGGCGATTTTCATAGTGATACAATCAGTCGCAAATATATTTACAAAGTAAGCTTCTCGGCGGGTGAGGGCGTATCAGCAGAGGGAATGCCTGCCGTACAATGGCGTTTTAACTGGCCCGCCACAAAGCCTACCGAAGTGCCTACACGGTCGGATGGTCAGGTGCTGCAATATTGGTATCTTGAGGGCGATGCAACGCAAACGCCATATACCTTTACAGATAATATTACCTCTAATATTACGCTGGTCGCTAAGTGGACCGAGAGTCTCGGCCGATTCTCGCAGTGGTATCTCTCCAGTAATTCCGAAAGAACCTATAACGGTGCGGTACAGAAATTTTCAATTATTATTCAGTATCAAGATAATAACGGAGAATTTACCATACTGGAGGAAAATAAGGATTATACCGTGAGCGGCACACGCAGTGCTA
>CAYLQF010000073.1:0-8116 GCA_964385735.1 uncultured Ruminococcus sp.
TTAAAATAGTGGGCAATGCTTCGGGTGTATGGTCGGCATCGTTATGAAAAAGCACAATACTGCCGTTTTTCACCTTTGAAGTCACTCTTTTGTAAATGCTTTCCGCAGTAGCGGTATCTTTCCAATCAAGACTGTCAACCGACCACTGTATAGTATACATTTTAAGCTCCTGCACGGTTTCCACAAGGCTGTTGTTGTAATCACCGTAGGGCGGACGGAGAAGTGTAGGACAAACTCCGGTTATGCTTTTAATTTTTTCATTGCAGCAATTTATTTCATCTGCAATCTGTTGCTTTGAAAGCTGTGTCATATAAGGGTGAGTGTTTGAATGATTTTGAATTTGATGACCGGCGGCGGCAAGAGCCTCAACCGATTCCGGATATTTATCCACCCAAGCTCCGACGACAAAAAAGGTTGCCGGAACCTTGTATTGAGCAAGAATATCTATAAGGCTTTGTGTGTCATCATTACCCCATGCGGCATCAAAACTTATCGCAATCCGCTTTTTATCTGTTTCAACGCAGTAAATCGGCAGCTTTCGTTCACTCCCCGCAAACACAGCAACCGATGTGACAGCCACTGCAATCAGCGTAAGCAGAGCACATATACACATCATAAGCCTTTTTCTTGTTACAATAAAGAATTTCATAAAAAGCACCTCGGTAATATTTATGCCGAGGTGTTTACACTATATTATATTAAATTTTTAATCGATTAGTTTTATTATTTGCGTTATAATTATGTCAATTCATGTCGCTTTTTTATGGTATTATTTTTATGATGAATTGATGTTTGTTACCTATGACTATTATTTTACCTTTAAGCGAATATGTTAGGAGGATATTACGGAAACCATTGTTATTGATCTTTCGAAGTGCAAATATCCTTTAGATTTACATAATGAAATCCGCAAAAGTTAGAATTACCTGAGTGGTATACTAATAATTTAGATGCTTTACTGAATATACTCACAGGCTTTACAGAAGCTTCCGAAGAAGACGATGAAATAGCATTTAGTTATGAATTGTAATTTTAAAGCCTGTATATTCCATTCGGCTTATACAGGCTTTATTATATGTTATTTTATACCATTTTTACTTAAGCATAAGCTTGCATATAAGATTACTGTGCTCGGCAGGGTCATCTATAGTTTTTCCGCAAATAAGGCAGGCTTCATCATAAAGCAGCTTAGCATACTCCTTAACAGCTTCTTTATCACTGTCGAAAAGCTCGGTAAGCTTTTCGGCTATGGGATGCTGCGCATTTATTTCAAGAGCAAGCTGCGCCTTAACCTTATCCTGTGCTCCGTGCATTTGATTTAAGGTTTTTTCCATCTCAAGAGAAATACCGCCCTCGCTTGTAAGGCAAACGGGGTGATTTTTAAGCTTACCCGTAAATCTTACGGCGCTTACCTTATCGCCTAAAGCCTCCTTTATAACCGCAAACATATCCTTAGCCGCAGCATTTTTATCGGCAAGCTCTTTTTTCTCCGCCTCGGTATCAAGGTCAAGCTTATCATCACATATGTTCATAAACCTTTTACCGTCATACTCGGAGAGCATCATAAGAGCAAATTCGTCAACATTTTCGGTAAGATAAAGAATTTCATAGCCCTTTGCCTTAACTGTATCACACTGAGGCAGAAGCTCTATTCTTTCTACGGTTTCTCCGCAGGCATAATATATTGTATCCTGTCCCTCCTTAAGCCTCTCGACATATTCCTTTAAGGTTGTAAGCTTCTTTTCATTTGAGGAGGTGAACATTATAAGGTCTTTAAGTACATCCTTATGCATTCCGTAATCATTATAAATTCCAAACTTAAGCTGTATACCGAAGGCCTTGAAAAATTCTTCATAAAGCGCTCTGTCATTTTTGAGCATATTTTCAAGCTCGCTCTTAATTTTCTTTTCGAGCGTTTTTGCCATAAGCTTAAGCTGACTGTCATACTGAAGCATCTCTCTTGAAATGTTGAGCGAAAGATCCTCGCTATCGGCAAGTCCTCTTACAAAGCTGAAATAATCGGGTAACAGCTCAGAGCACTTATCGGTTATCAAAACACCCTTTGAATAAAGCTTCAAGCCCTTTTCATAGTCCTTCGAATAATAGTTAAAGGGCGGATGCTTCGGAATAAACATAAGTGAACGGAAGGTAGCCTGACCCTCTGTGCTTGTATGGATAACTCTTGCAGGATCCTCGTAATCCATAAAATTTTCTTTATAAAAGGCGTTATATTCTTCCGGCTTTATATCCTTTTTCGACTTTTTCCAAAGCGGAAGCATACTGTTTAGCGTGCGTTCCTCAACAACCTCCTCATATTCGCCCTCCTTGCCCTCGACAGGCTTTTTCGTTTCGAAATTCATCTTAATCGGATGGCGGATATAATCCGAATACTTCTTGATAAGAGCACTTAATCTGTACTGATCGAGATATTCGCTGTAGCTTTCACCGTCGGTATCCTGCTTTATATGCATAATAACGGTTGTTCCGAAATCGGGCTTTTCGCACTCCTCAACAGTATAGCCCTCTGCACCGCTCGACTGCCAACGAAACGCCTTGTCGCTTCCGTAAGCCCTTGTCTCCACCGTTACGCTGTCACTTACCATAAATGCGGAATAAAAACCGACTCCGAACTGACCGATTATATCCACATTTTCCGCTTTCTCATTCTCGGCCTTAAAGTCAAAAGAGCCGCTTTTGGCAATTGTTCCGAGATTTTTATCCAGCTCCTCCTCTGTCATACCGCAGCCGTTATCGCTTACAGTTATGGTTCTCTCTTCCTTGTTGAAGGCGATTTTTATACAAAAATCTGCCGATTTTAAGCCTATTTCGGTATCGGTAAGAGATCTAAAATAGAGCTTATCGAGAGCATCCGAAGCATTTGAGATTATCTCTCTTAAAAATATTTCCTTATGGGTATATATGGAATTTATCATCATATCCATAAGCTTTTTTGATTCTGATTTAAACTGTCTTGTACGCATTTTTATTCACCTTTGTTAAAAAATACTGTGCTCGTCTAAAGAATCAACAGAAGAGCACAGTATATTATAAAGCATAATTATTAATAATTTGTTAACTGAAGGCCTTTCCCTCGGAGCCGAAAAGAGAAATTTTCTTCTTAACCGCTTCTTTTATATAATCGACCTTGAGCGACCTTGTGCTCAGGTAATCATAATTGTTCTCGCTTGCGAATTTCATAGCCTCGGCTCCGGCAACACAAAGGTCGGTAAAGATATTCACCTTACAGATACCCGACTTAACGGTATTTCTGAAATCATCATCGGTAAGCCCCGAGCCGCCGTGCAGAACGAGGGGGACATCTACGGCAGAGCGTATTTCTTTAAGGCGATTTATGTCAAGCATAGGCTTTGATTTATAAGCACCGTGTGCGGTGCCTATGGCAACGGCAAGAGCGTCTATTCCGGTTTGATTTGCATAAGCAAGAGCCTCTTCGGGCGTTGTATAATTGTCACTTACATCACCGTCACCCGAGGCAGCCTCACCGACATGGCCTATTTCGCCTTCAACGGTAGCTCCGAGACTGTGGGCAATTTTAACGATTTCGGCGGTATCGGCAATATTCTTTTTACCGTCACCGGCAGAGCCGTCAAACATAACGCTTGAAAAGCCGAGACTTAATGCCTCCATACAACGGTCAAAGGTAAGACCGTGATCATAATGAACAACTACCGGAACGCTTGCTCTCCTTGCGGCAGCCACTATCGACGGTGCTATAAGCTTAAGCTCACCGTAAGGCAAAAGCACCTCGGCAGTACCTATTATAATGGGAGAACGCATTTCCTCTGCGGCGCTTATTGCAGCCTCAAGCATATCGGTATCCGTTGTATTAAACAAGCCTACGGCGTAAGAACCGCTCTGTGCTTTTTTGAGAACATCATTTAAATTAACTAACATTAAAGCTCAAGCCTTTCATATTCTTTACAGATTTTTTCTATCTCCTCTGCCGGAAGCATACCATCAGTAGCATTTTCAGCTCTTAGATTGCAGGCAGCGGCAGCAGAAGCAAACGACAGCAATTTTTCGTCGCCAAAGCCTAAATAAATACCGTAAAGTGCGGCTGCGCAAAACGAATCGCCTGCGCCTACACTACCCTTTATCTCGCTTTTCGGTATTTTAAGTGAGGGAACAACCGTGAAGGTTCCGTTTTTATCGAGACAAAAGCTCGCTTTTTTTGAATGGACTATCATCTTTTCTCTTATACCGCAGGAAATTGATTTTTGCATAGCTGCCTTTATATTCGAAATATGCGGGTCTCCGTTTTCAAAGGTAGCATCAAGGCCCCAAGCTGCGCAGCATTCAAGCTCGTTTAATATAGCATAATCACAGTATTTATATGAAGCCTTCATTATTTTACCGTAATTATCGTTTTTACTGCTTACGGCATCGATAGAGGTTTTAATTCCCGCTTTCTGCGCATTACAAAGCACCCTTGCCATAACGGTTCCGTACTCATCGTCAAATTTATCGAAGCCGTCAAGCAGCATAGCATACCCTATATGCAGTATTTCGCAATCAAGTGAGGCCACATCAATATCGCTGCCGGAGAAAAGCGCATTTGCTCCCCTTGCGTGAAAAAATGTTCTTTCTCCGCCGGATACACTCATAACATCGCTGTAGCTTGTAGGAGCGTTATCCGTAATATTTACAGCCCTCGTATCAATACCGAAATCCTCAAGCCTTGAAATAACATATTTTCCGTTATCGTCATTCCCGACGAGACCGGCAGCATAAATCGGAACACTGCTGTCAAGCTTAGCAAGATTTATCGCCGTGTTCGGAACACATCCTCCCACGCCCCTGCTTTGAGACAAAATGCTCGCAAGCATTCCGATTTCGGGATAATAATCTATACTTTTAACAGTATCGACAAGTATATTGCCCGCTATTCCTATTCCTTTTCTTTTCGGCATAAGACTCAGTTGCACTCAGCCGTAAGCGGACCTGCAAGCTCTTTAAGATAAAAAAGTCTGCCGGGGAGAGTTGGTATGAAGGTTGAGGTTATATGCATATCGGGACCGTAATGAAGGGTTGTTAAAAAGCTCATTCCCTGCCAGCCCATTCCTCTGCCTAAAGCACCGTCTGCTCCGCCTATCGCATAATCGGCCTTAAGGAATAGACCGGGACCTATTGTATTTGCAGTACAGGGAACGAGGGTGGTACGGCTTTTAAAGCTTGTTATCGCATTCTGCTCAATTGTAAGCGGATGAAGCTTTGCTCCTATACGGTAGCATTGCTGCTTCCACTCATCAACGCTGTTAAACTCAGCGGCAAAATGAGGCTCCCAGAAGGCTATATGGCACATTCTGCCTATTCCGTAAACCAAGACAAGCTTTGCACCCTCAGCCTTTAATGCATTTATTTTTTCGGGATATGTAGGAAGATTTATTTTTGTTGCAAAATTACGCTGCGACTCGGGAACGGTATTTTTAAGCTTACCGAAGAAGGCAGCCTTCATTGAATATTCAAAGGAAGCGGAGCTTTTACTGTCAAGAGTGTTACCCTCGGCATCAGCCCATTCATCCATATTGAAGGTATAAACATGGTCACATTTAACATTCCACTCATTAAGGAAATATGCCGCCCAGCGGTACATACCCATAGGACCTACCGGCAAAATCATGGCAAGCTTCCTGCCCTCTTCGGCAGTAAGCTTAACCTGCATTGCTATTTCGTGACCCATAAGTGTATCGAAATCCGCAAGACTTTCACATTCTACCGGATTAAATTCCTTATTCCAAAAATCCTCCCGTGCAACACCTTTTTCGCAGCAGGCATCGATTTTTGCCATATCCCAACCCTGAGGATAAAAATTTTCGAGAAGCGAGCCTTTAACAGTTGACATAAAATCCATAATATATTTCTCCTTTAAAAATATTATTTAGGGAAGTAAGCGCTTGGTCGTTCCCTTAAGATAAGCCTTGCATTGCCTGAAGCCCTCGGCATAATCCGCACCGCACTGATAGCCTCTGTATCTTGAGCAGGTCTTAACCATATCGGCAAAGTCGATACCGTCATGATCTCTCATCCATACGAGCTGACTTTCATGACATTCAAGCATTTTGATTTTAAGGTCTATTTCCTCACTGACATCTACAAACTCGTCCGGAACGAAATTAACACCTGCAAGTGTATCCATATAATATATCGGGACAAGCCTTGCAGGAGCACCGTCAAGACTGCTGTAGCGGTGAGGATAGTTTGTGTAATTCGGCAGAGTTGCGGCAAAGCTTGCGTCGAAAACGAGGCGGGCAACCGCAGTATGGTCCGGCATATAGTCATCAGGATTATGTGTTATGATAAAATCCGGATCGGCATAGCGAATAACATCTATTATTTTCTCTCTTGCCTCTTTGTTGTTATCGTATATATCAAGGTCGTTGAAATAAGCGGAAATAACCTCGATTCCCGCAAGGCTACCTGCCTTTTTTGCTTCGTTTTCACGAATAACGGTAAGCTCATCCGGAGGTATAATAACATGACCGAGATTGCCTGTTGAAACATGGCATACCGTAACCTTATCTCCCCTCTTTACGCATTTTGCGAGGGTTCCGGCGCAGGCTATTTCGACATCGTCGGGATGACAGCCTATTGCAAGTACATTCATTCAAATCTTCCTTTCTTTGCTTTTATGCTTTTCTACAGGTTAAGCCAAGCCTGTTATTTTTAATTATAATTTACAAATTTTAAGTTTACTATTGACATTCGGTCCAATTATTTATAAAATAAGCTCAAAGATAATAAAAATTTTAAAACGAACCCGATTTTTTACAAACGAGGTGCTACCATGGCGCATAGAGATGGCATTGTCCTCAGCAAGACCGTTGAAGTAAATAAGCTTATAAGTGCTTTTTGTTATAATGTTCCCTCAGATTTCGCCTACCCCGGCGAGCAGCACGACGGATGGGAATTCGTTTATGTTGAAAGCGGTAAGATATGTGAAACCGTGGGCACCTCAAAATACATAATAAAAAGCGGCGAAATGGTTTGTCATAAGCCCTTTGAATTTCACTGTCTTGAGCCGTATCAGGGAAGCCCAACGATAATCGTAGTCTGCTTTAAATCAGACAGCGCCTTTATGAAATGCTTTAACAATATGATTATAAGCATAAGCAAAAGGCAAAAGGAATATCTTAACGATATTATCAAGGTCTCACAAAATTTGCTTATTCCAAAAGACCCGCTTGATATCGTTCGTGACGGCTGTATGCAAAGAAGCGAAGGCTCAAAGGCGGAGCTTGAACAGGAAATTAAAAACTCATTGGAATTGCTGATACTTTCTCTCACCGCATCCGCAAGTACGGAAAAGGAAAAAAGAGCCGAATCGTTCAGCCTTTATTCACACCGACAAACACTTACAGAGGATATAAAAAGCTACATAAACGAAAATCTCGAAAATTCAATCAGCCTTTCGGATATTTCGGATGAATTTTCATATTCAAAATCAACAATTAAAAGAATTTTTAAGGCGGAAACCGGTAAAAGCGTAATAAGCTATCTGCTTGACAAACGCCTTAAAAAAGCCAAAGAGCTGCTGCAAGACCACTCGCTCTCCATCGGTGAAATAACCTCAAGACTCGGCTTTTCAAGTGTTTATTACTTTTCGAGGTTTTTTAAAGAGCGAACCGGTCAAAGCCCGACAAAATACCGAAGTGAAAATGCACACTCTATTATAAAACAATAATATAATTTCTTTAAAGCCGATATCGCCCGAAATATACGGACAGACAAGTCCGAAGTACGACAAAACGCTCTCCGAAAATTCGGAGAGCGTTTTTAACAAATACACAGGCTTAAAATTACTTAAGCTCAACCTTTGCGCCGACTTCTTCAAGCTTAGCCTTGATAGCTTCAGCCTCATCCTTGGAAGCAGCTTCCTTAAGAGTCTTAGGTGCACCGTCTACAAGGCCCTTAGCCTCAGCAAGACCGAGACCTGTAATCTCACGAACTGCCTTAATAACCTTAATCTTCTCTGCTCCTGCCTCAGCAAGGATAACATCGAACTCAGTCTTTTCCTCGGCTGCTGCTGCGCCTGCGCCTGCGGGAGCTGCTACTGCAACTGCTGCTGCAGCGGATACGCCGAATTCCTCTTCAACTG
>CAYLQF010000074.1:0-8026 GCA_964385735.1 uncultured Ruminococcus sp.
GGATGTTATTTCTTTAATCTCCCAAGGAATTGACGTGCAATACATAGTTTTTATATCAACAAGTCCTGTACAAGGATTCGGAACCTTAGCTTCAAAGCTCGGAGATAAAACTATCGCACTTATAGCTGCCGATTCTTCATTTGTCGTCTCGCTTATAGAAACAGACAAGGTGACCTTATCAGCCACCTTGTCTCTAAACATTTTTCCTGTGTTATTGTCGCGCCCGCTCTTTGACGAATCCAGAGCATTAATTGGAGTAGGAGCGCTTAAAACATTAAGTTCAAGCCACTCTGCTGTAGAATTTTTTCTTATTTTATATGGCATCATGTTCTGATCAAGCTCCTTCCGGTTCTGTTAATTTCATCTTCATTCACCTTGGCTATTACTGTGTAAACTTCACGTCCGTCAATAGTGATCGGCACCTTGATTGTTATTTCCTTCGGCATACCCGCTCCGGACTCTTCACGTACAATCTTACGAATAAGGCCTTCCGGCGCTTCAAGGTTATTACCGTGCCTCTGATCACCGAGAATGGCCGCAAATTCTGCATTCGGCGGAATAACCGCGCCTGTTGCAAGATAAGGTATTTTCGGTACAGAAATCGGATTCTGCTTCCATAAGTTTTGAAACGGTTTTGCGCCGAGTAAAGATATTGAATGAATAGTATTCAGCATTGTGTTAATTTTATTAAATGGAGAAGATATTATAACATTAATACCTGCAATAAGAACGTTAACGATCTTTCTAAAAGCTGTTTCAATACCTTCTTTTATACCGGAAAAAATCTTTCCGCCGGCACTAAATACAGCTTTCACCCGTTCCCAAGCGCCCCTAAAGGTATCCTCAAAGAACTGCCCAAGAGTACTAAATACGTTTCTTACTGCTTGAACTGCGGCACTCGCCTTTTCACCCATAGAAGTAAAAAAGGATGTTACAGAATCTTTCAGTTCAAAGAAGCGATTTTTTGCACCATCTACCAATCCTTTGAAACCGGTAATAAGTCCATTTAAAAGTTCCTTACCTTTGGCAGATATAAAGTCCCAAACTTCTTTAGCTTTTTCCTTAATCGTATCCCAGTTCTTAACGATAAGAACCACAGCAGCAACCACAGCGGCAAGAATCAGTGCCGGAAGCGGCACCATGCTAAGAAACGATGATTTAGCAGCTTTTGCTAATAAGGATATTTCCCTTTCAAGTGCACCGGCATTCGTAATAAGACCTTGTAAGCCGGTTATAAACGGATTTAAAACCTTGTTATATGTTACAAGACTTGCTAAAAAAGATATTAAACCCGTCGCTATATTCGGATGCTCATCAAGAAAAGTTCCTACATTACTTAATGCCGTCGCCAAAGACTCTATTACGCTTACAATTACGCCACCTGTCCAAGATGCCATTGGTTTTAATATATTATCCCAAAGAATCTGTAAAAACGGCATAACTCCCGTAAGTACTCCGTTAAGTAAAGTAAACGCTCCTGCTAATAAATTAATAAAAGCGGGTAAAGCATCTTCGATTGTCCATTCTGCGAGCGGCACAAGAATATTAATATATATCCAATAAAGACCGTCCCCGAGCTTCGCTGTAATCGGTTGCAATGCACTTTTCAAATTTGACAGGCTGTTTAACAAATTATCAAAAGAAATCTCCTTGAGAGGCTCAAGGAGTTGGTGAAGCTTGTCTATAGCAGCCTGTACGCCTGCACTCACTTGTGGCTCATCCACTTCTACGGATGTAGAAAGCGTGGATACAGAACTGCCACTTGCGGTTCCTGTAGAACTTGAGCCACTATCCGAATCCGATCCAAGTTTATTAAGCGTATCAAACCCGGCGGTACTTTTCTCCTGAGCTTTAGCGGCTTCAGTTGTCGCAGATGCCAAATTATCTTCTGCATCTGCAAGTTCGTTTACAGATGCGGTAGCAGAAGCAGCATCTCCGCTTAATGTCTGCACTCCGAAAAGGCCTGCCGTAAATGCAGAAAACTTTTCTGCAAGTGCACTAAGCTGTAACAGCAAAGAATTAAGTTGCTTGATGATTGGTGTGAGCACCTGCACAAGACCGGTTCCCAATGTAATCTTAAGCTGATTAAAATTTTCAGTAAGCATTCTGGTTTGATTAGCCCATGAGTCTTGAGTGCGAAGAAAATCACCTTCAGCAAGTTTTGTTTGCTCAAGAACAAAGTTCAGTCGAAGAGCAACTTTTTCTTGCTGCGACATTGATTTATAAGCTGTTGTAATTCCTTGTGACAATCTATATGATTCAAGGTTTGTTTCGGTCATTACCACACCGATATTTTTAAGTGATTCTGTCTCACCGGTAAAGACGGATTTCATCATCGTATTGGTTTCATCAAACGTCTTATTGTAAAATGAAGCTACATCTCCAAGTCTTGCTGTTGTTGCAAGTGCCATTTCCGAAGCAGTTTCAGAATCAATACCTATTCCTTTTGCCATTGCCATATAAGTTGAGGAATATTGCTTAGCCGCAAGCTTTGACATGCCAAAGTTTTTGATTGAGCTTTCCGCAAACTCCTCACATTTGTATGCCATATCACCGAACGCCGTATCTACTACGTTTTGGACTTCTTCTAAATCAGAAGCAAGCGCAATTGACTCTTTACTTACTTGCACTATTTTATAAATAAGAGATGATAATCCAATACTGATTCCGAGAGTCGCAAATGTTTTCTTTAAAGAAAGCGTTGCTTTTTCAAGCTGAGTGCTGCCCTTTGTAAATCCGTCTGTATCTATTTTTGTATTAAATAATAAGGTTCCATCATAGCCCGGCATATCTTCACTTCCTTAAATGCCGATAAGATCTTTCAATTCGTTTCTAGCTCGTCTTTCTTCGGCTGTAAGTTGTTTTTTTGTATTAAAATAAATTAAATTCTTATTTTTTTTTACAAAATCTTTCTCATAAGCTTCAAGCTTTTTCCCTTTAAAAACTTTTTCTCTTATATTTATTACAAAAGAAAATGTAGATTTTGCAGGAATTTCTGAGAAAAAAGATAAAAAAGTCCACCAATGCATTGACGAATCTGTTCTTATATCAAAACCGACAGACGAGATTATAGCCGACATGATTATAGGCTCATCCTGTTGCCAATCAATAAGTTTTGTAGGCTCGTTCTTTTTGACAGATCCGTTATCTTCAACTCTATGAAAGGGGCCATCCAAAAACGCTACAGCCTCTTCAACAGCATCAGAAAGCTCCTCTTCGGTAAAAGATCCTGCGCCATCGCAAAAAAGCATATCCATAACTCCATACGTCTTTTCATGTTCTTTAAAATCAGTATCCTGTAACATGCTCATTATGTTATAACAGGTTACCCAGTCATAATTAATGGCCCGCTCTTTTCCATTAACTGTTAATGTCTTCGGTAAAATTCCTATCATTTTTTAACCCTGTATTTATCAAGCTTTTTATTAAGAGCTTTCATATCCTTTTCTGATTCTGCAATAATCAGCTCCGTAAGCCCTTGCATTACACCGTTAATTAAAAGCTCGCCATTCACAGGAGTAAGAGGCGATGTGTTACCGAATATAACATCGTAGCAATCTGAATCCAGCATGAAATTTAAAGCTTTTTTAATTTTTTCTTGAGCTAACTTAACGGTTTCCATAACAACCAATGTTTCAGGATTTTCATTTACAAAATCACTCGGAAGAGACTCTATCGCTTTTGTGATTTCTTCACCTGCTTTTTCTACTCTATCGTAAAGGTTAACATCAGATGGATTGAAATAAATGATTCTGTTTTCATCTCCATTTACAGAATATCCCTTTTTACCATCATCAAAATTAAGACCTGCAATTTCCTTTTTTGTATTTGCATTCATAATTTAACTCCTTTTTATTCATTTTTGTTCAACTAAAGGGAACCCTCATGCGCGAGAGTTCCCTTTGAAATTTTAACCGTCTCCTGCAACAGTAGAATCAGCAGTAAAGGTTGGCACTTTATTACTGATTGTAACTTTTCCTTTGATTCGATTACCAATATTAGTAACATCGAATGGAATATTAACGCCTTCTGTTCCGCCACCGTATGATTGCGGCTTAACGATTACATCCTCGACAAAAGCGAGATGTGATTCATCCGACGGATCTTCAATAATAACTTCAAGCAGTTGAGTTTTGCACTCATCCCCCTTAAGCCTTTGCAGTGCAATGTTTCTAAGGGTTGGATAAAGCGGATCATCCGGATCGGCATAAAACGGATCTGCGCTCATTTCCGGCTCATATCCGTTATCACTCATCGTGTTTTCCCCGAGGATATTCTTCTTCTTTTCAACATCAGGATTTAAAGAGACTGACATATCATCAATATCTTTACCTATAACAGTCCAAGTCGGGTCGGTTCCCGTGGTGCTGAATTTCGAATTGAGATAGTGTACAAGCGCCTCTCGATTTAGCTTTGACATTATTAATCCTCCTTTGGATTCAATTCATATGTTGCAAAAATTTGCAGCTGGTATTCACAAGGACCTACAACTGAATTTGTAAGAAATGAAACTTTCATGCCATTTGCGCACTCCAGCTTATTTAAAGATCCTTTTCGGTCTAAAACAGAAACTTCCTGTCCGAGTTTAAGTCCTCTTAAGTAAAACGACAGATCGAGCAGAAAATTTGAATTTGTAAGAGCCTGATATTCACCTATGTTTTCGGTGCGTGCATAAAGAATAAAACTGTGTCTGTAAGTTTCCACTCCGGTTACAGACTTTTTCTGTAAAGTGTCGCCTGCGGAAATAAGACCGCATTGCTCATCATTTTCCTGATTGATAAAATCAACCTTAACGGATTTACCCGGAAAGAAATCCTGCACAATTTCGCATTCGTTTAAAATTTGTTTCGTAAGTTCAATAATATTCATTTTAAGTTACTCCTTGAAATTTCATTGATCTTACGCCTAACGCCGCGAAGAATAGCATCCTTTTTATCAGCTTTCATTTGTTCAAACCAGAATGAACCTGCCATCGGATTGACAGCCGTACTATATTGAAGATCAATATCAGTTAAAATCTTTGATTCACCATTACTAAATGCGGATCCGGTAACAGATGAAACCATCAATTTACCGTAATATTGGTACCGAGCATACGGTGTCTTCTGTACGATCTCTCCTGAACCGATTTTAGTTTGTGTAATCGGAAGTTTCATAAGCATTTTTGTTTCAGCGGGTGTGTACTTGCTCATATGCTTAATAACTTCATTATCTATAAACTGCTGAACCGGGCCATCCGGCTGAAGACCGTGATTGGCAAGGAGTTCATATTCCGATATCAAATCCACTTCAACCGATGGAAAATTCATGTTATCCCTCCAAGGTAAGTTCATAGTGATGCATATGAGGAGAGCCGTACAGCTTAGGTGTAAAACCGATAACGGTATAGACGGTATAAGACGTTTTGAGTGCCTTTATGGAATCACTGATGGACTTATCGTTTGTATTGTCGATAGTTAGATCACACGGTCCGACAACAATTAAATCGGTATTCTTCTTAATTTCCAAGCCCTTTGGAAAAAACTCCTTCGGGATAAGAGAATAAGATCCCTTTTTTAATATATTACCTGATTTAACAATCGCCGTGCTCTCGCTCTCATTTACAAAAGCCCGCTCCACATCATATCGCTTATATCCGTTACCTTCATCGTGAAAAATGACAAGGGAATTATTAGTAAACATACGGAATACCCCCGTAAAGCAGCCCTGTAGTTGACAGCCACATATTAATACATTCCTGCTTTTTCGATTGAAACCGAGATTCTATGTCGGCAACATCTTTATAAGTCACACCGTAACTTACAGAATAATCGCCTACCTTTTCAGCGGTTTTACCATCAATCTGAATAGCCGCAAGCTGCATCTTTTCCGCATAAAAAATATCAACCAGTTCACAGCAACACATTTTTACTTCTTCGGGTACCGAAGATTTCTTCGATACCCGATTAAAAGTACAAGCGTTTATAAGCTGTGTAGCCTTAAGAGCTAAAAAGGGATATTCATTTTCATCAATGGTTTGCGTAGTGCTTTTTAAATATGAGCTTTTATAGTACTCATAATCCGCAAAGATTACCATTGATATCCCTCCTTATTAACCGTCGCCTTCCGGATCGGTGCTGTAAAGAGCAGTAATAGCCAAGCTGCGTGTTACCATGTGAGCGTAAATCTCACGACCTTGTACAGCAGAGGCACCGATATATGTACCGGAGCCACTAAGATCTTGAATCCTAATCGGTTCCTTCCAAGCTCTGACACGAGTTGCAAAGCGCGGATGACCAGCTATACCTATCAAGCCCTCTGTATCATTGTTCCACTCAATAATATTGAGACCTGCAATCTTACCCGCAATTCCGGACTGAACCACTTCATCACCGAGATCGGAAGCCTTTACAAACTCCGGGCACTTAAGAATAAGTGCATATGTATCGGGAGTTGCAAGGAAATAACGCTTACCGTCATTCGGAAGATTAGCTTTTGTCATTGCTTTTCTCTGATCAACTAAAATCGAATAAATGTTAGCTGCTGTAACTTCACCGACTACGCTCTTAGTAGCGCCGTCAATAAGGACTTCGGATCCGTCATCATCTTCCTGCATTTGAAGACTGTAAGCAGCAGAATCAAGCCTGTCAGCCACAAGATTTGCAGGTACCGAAGCTGCATCAAATCCGTCAATAATCTCATTAACGGCCTTATCCTTGTCGAGTGTCATAGTAACATAAGTTGTCGTGCCCTCCTGAGGTGCGATACCTTTTGCTTTGTCGTAATCGGATACAGCAACTTCTGTGTCTCTTACAGGAATTTTTACTGCACCGGCTACCGGTTCGCCCTCATAGTCGTTGTTAAATACAACGCCGTCTTTCAGAACGGCATCGCGGCGAATTTTCGCAAGTACTATTTCTGAATATCTTTCTCTAGATTCATGTGGCATAAATAAGCCTCCTTAAATTTTTAAGCCGGGATTTTTGGCAAGGAAAGCAGCTTCAACGTCATCGATCTTACTTTTCGGTGGCTCTCCGTTGCCCTGCCTCGTTCCCCAGCTTGTTTGTTGTGTGTTATTACTGTCATTTTCGCCATTAGCTCCGGTTGTAAATTGAGGGAATTTTTCAATCACCTTATCAAGAGCCTGTTCAAAAGATGTAGTCTCGTTGACGTATGACTTGGCCAAAGTTATAACGTCATCTGCATACTCATGATTAATGGCTTTCCTGTAGCAGAGCTGTTCAGCAGTAAGGCGTTCCATCTGTTCCTTGAGTTCTCGAAGCTCATTCTGTGAAGCGCTTGCGCTGTTTTGCTGAGAATTTGCAGCAGAATTATCGCTCAAAAGCGCATTCATTTTTTCAGAATCAAGACCCAACTTATCGTAGATAGAGTTTTTCGTCCTTTTTATGCGGTCAGCTATAATACCGTCAAGTTGTTCTTGCGTAAGCTGTACGAACTTTCCGCTACCGTTTGCGTTTCCACCCGGCTCTGTATTTGCGTTCCGGTCGCCGTTACCGGTAGTTTTTGTACCGGGATTAGCTGCTCCCGTTGCAGGATCTGTTGCAGCTTGGTTGGTTGCTGCTGTTGCTGTTGTGTTAGCTCCGTTTTCCATATAAACCTCCGTTTAAGGTCCGTCGACCGTAATATCCTACAATCTTTTAAAGCCTTAAGCAGTTTTGGGCATTAAAAAAGCGCCTTGCAGTTGACTGCAAAACGCTTAAAAAACATATTTGATTATGTTAGTATTCCGCTCCGGGAATAGTTTTAAACACATTTTCTTTGAAAGTATCGTAGATTAAATTTCTTTCTTCCTGAAAACTTCTAGAAATCAAGCTTTTAAAGGCTTCGACATCAAAATCATCCGGAATAAAATATGCGCCTCCGTCGACTTCAAAAAACAAATCATCCCCTGTTTCATGAAATGCAATCCAACAATCAAAACGGTCATCAAAATCAAGTAAAAGATCACAAGCTTCATCCGAACGGACAAAATCTTTAATTTTCGAATCACTCATATAATAGCCTCCTTAATAAGCCTTTCAAATTC
>CAYLQF010000075.1:0-7970 GCA_964385735.1 uncultured Ruminococcus sp.
AAGACGAAATGCGTAAGAAGCGTTATTTTTGCTTCTTACGCATTTTTAATAAGGTCGGTAATTTCGACTCTTAAAATCAGGTTCGAATTTTCAGCCTTGCTTAGGGCAAAACCGGAATTTTGCAAAACGGTATTATGGGAAGATGTGTCGCCTGATCATACGGTATAAGCCCATGGTCGTTATAGCGATCGCAGCTTACCGTGGCATTTGCTCCTATTTCCCTTTCAAAGTAAAGAATTATACTATTATCTCCCCGTGTGTCATAATCAGTCGGAAAAATTCTGCCGTTATCGTCGCTTAAAGAAAAAATCAGCGTCTCAACGGGATTGTTATCATTATAAATACGGTCAAAAACAAAATCAAAATACAATGTGACCTCTTTTTCGCCGCTATGCACAATTTTGTTTATCTGAGGTGCTTCGCATACAACCTCCCGTCCGTACATATACTTCAGCGCCGTATCCGCAGCACGCTGACCGATAGCGAGATTTGAAGGAGCACTATTATGTATACCGTCGCAAACGGGAAGGTCTATCGAAGGTACCATATATAATTCCTTTATTTCAAGTGCCGCTCTTCGCTGTGCCTCTCTAATTGAAGCATAGCAGACGCCTAACATATCGATATCGGCATCTTTCATATTAACTGCCTTATTGAGCTGAACCGTGAAAATGGGAAGCGTGCTTCCGCAGGTGCTTCTGAAATCCTCGCAAAAGCATTTAAACCGCTCAAGGTAGGTTGAGGATTTTTCACTATCCAAAGTATCATTACAGCCCTGATACCAAAGCATTCCGGCAACCTCACCGCCGGCATCCTCTATCATTTTAAGCATATTATCGAAAAGAAAGCCGTTTTCCAGCCTGTTCCAATAAGAAAGCGGCGCTCCGCCGAGAGCAGCGGGAATAAGTCCTATAGGATATCCGAGCTTGCCCGCTAATATTTTTCCGAACGCAATCCACGGACTGTGCCCTGCTCTTACCCTTTCGAAATTTGCGGAATATATACTGTCGGTACCGTCGCAAAGGGGATGCGAAGCAATATCCCATCTTCCGCAATGGCGAAAAGCGTGAACCGAGATATCAACAGGGTCACTTACACAATCCGCAGCAATTCCCGCTGCGTTTGACTGACCGGCAATAACGAATATATCACCCACACCTATATGAAATCGCCTATCGCCTCGCTTTTCCCAAACACCGTTCATTCTGAGATAGGACTCTATTCTGTACGGTCCGCCGGCGGGGATTTTAATCCTTGCTTTAAAGCGATTGTCCTCGGGCTTAAGCTTTATCGGCTTTATTATACGGCTGTTTGTGTTTTCGTCTGTTACCCTTATAACAACCTCAAGGTCCTCCATAGCATAAATTTCATCTTCAACAATTATTCTTCCCTCTATATCCGTTTCGCCAAAGCCATCGTGCTGCTGTATTATCTGCCAATCGGAGGGGCCCTTTTCTATTATCGCCCCGTATTTTCCCATTTAATCAATCCTCTCTTTATTAAACGGTATTATCGGAAGATACGAAAACATATCGTAAGGAATAAGCCCTGTTTCATTGTAGCGATCACAGCTTATGTATGCCGATGCACCGATTTCCTTTTCAAAGATAAGCTCGATTTTGTTTTCCTTGCATTCGTAATCAACGGGGAAATATCTTTCGCCGCCGTCATACAACGAAAACATCAGAGTATCGGTATTGTTAAGGTCGGAGAAAAGACCGTCATAAACATTCTTAAAGTATAAAACAGCTTTGTTTTTATCCCTCTTTATCGTATCGATTTCGGGCGCATCGCAAATAACTGCTTTTTGATATATATGCTTTGAGGCAATATCCGCCGCCCGTTGACCTATTACAAGGCTTGAAGCACCGCTGTTATGTATTCCGTCGCAAACAGGAAGGTCTATTGACGGCACAACAAAAACATTTTCGATTTCTCTCGAAAGACGAAGCTGTGCATCTCTTATTTCGGCAAGCCCCAGACCGAGAGCATTAAGGTCTCTGTCCTTATAGCATACTATTTTATTAAGCTGAACCGTAACCATCGGAACACCCTTATAAAAAACGCTCTCAAAATCGGAATAAACCCGCTTGAACATTTCGACATATTCTTCGCTTTTTACGCCGGTTTCGGCATCGTTACAGCCCTGCGACCATAGTATACCCTTTATAAATCCGCAATTCGCATCGGTTATCATATTAAGCATATTCAAAAAAAGCTTGCCGTCGGTCTTGCGGTCCCAAAACAAAAGAGGTGTACCGCCAACTGCCGCCGGAATAAGACCTATAGGATAGCCCTGTCTTCTTGAAACAGTTTTCGCAAAGGCTATCCACGGGCTGTAGCCTGCCCCCTGAAAATAGGGATATTTAGTATCGGTTGAGTCGAAAATAGGATGCTCAGCTCTGCCCCATGTACCGTTTGCTCTGAAAAGCTGCACACAGTCTGCTGCCTCCTCGCTTATAAGGTCTCTGCCCGTTCCAACAGCGTTTGACTGCCCCGCAACAACATACACATCGCCGACACCTATATTAAATCTACGCTCGCCTGCGTGCTCCAGAGAAACACCGCCCCGTATATAGGTATCTATTCTGTAGGGGCCGCCGACGGGTATTTCAAGACTTATATCAAACACCTCGTCATTTTTCGTAAGCCTTTTTTTAAGCGGCGGCATAAGTCTTGTACCGCTCTTCATATCAATAACCCTTACAAAGCAAAAAAGCTCGTCCTTAGGATCCGCTTCCGCCTCGTATTTAAGGGTAAGCCTTGCGGTTGCATAACCGTTTTTCTGACCCAACACCGTATTATCGCACGGTCCGCTTAAAATTTTTATCTTTGCCACTTCCGATACGGGGCGCATAAGCCTGCCACCCCGACTGCCTCCTTAACAATATCGTAAATTCAAGGACTGAGCCGTTGCCGCATTGCGACTGTAAAAAGCTTATCGGCTCCTACCTGCAAGCAAATAATAAACCTTTTCTTGCTAAATGTCAAGTAAGTCTACAGCCCGAATAGTAATGTGCGAGAATTTCCTTATAGCTACTGCCCTGCTTTGCCATTTCGTTGGCTCCGTTTTGGCTCATACCGACTCCGTGACCATAGCCGTAAACGGTAAAGAGGTATCCGTCCTCCTCATATTTTACACTGAAGCTTGAGGACCTTAGGGAAAGCGCTTTCGATATCTGCGCTCCGGTAGCGCTTTCGCCGCAATATTTAATTTCCATAACTCTTCCGCTTGAATTTTTCCGAGCATCGGAAAAATATTCGTTTTCATTCCCTGAGGCTTTTTTTATTCCCGAAAGCTTTGCCGAAACCTCGGCGGCACTCATTTTAACGGTTGAAATATAATCTGAAGCCGATTTATCAACCGAGCTGTCAACGCTTTTTAAATAAGCTACCTCGCTTCCCCACACATCCTCGGCAGAATTTGTCCTTCCGGAGGATATTGCATGATAAACGGTAAGGGCGGTTTTACCGTTATAGGTAAGCCTTTGCCCCTTTGCTTGAGCATATGCTTCTTTAAGCTTTTTTGTATACTCCTCCGCCTTTTCTCCCCATTTTTCCTGAGCCTGCGAAAGAGGAATATAGCTTTGGTCGGTGGAGTAATCGTCGGTAACATCAAACTGCTCTGTGCTTCTCGTCTCTTTTCTGTAGAGAGCAAAGCCGTAGGCCGCAACCACCTGCGCCTTAAGCGCCTCAAGCTCGTAGCTCATCGGTATTTCGGCAGCAAGCACACCGCAAATATAATCCTCTGCACTTATAACCTCAACCGTTTTGCTCTCACTTCGGTAAAGCCTGAAGGTCTCGCCCTTTTGCTGCTCTACCTCATAAGAAATTGCCGCCACCGCTCTGTAATCCGGATTTTCAGGGTCGACTCCCAAGGAAAAAAGAGGTATAAAAACGGTTGCGGCGGCGACTGTTGCAGTAAGAATTAAAAGCTTCTTCATCTGTATTCCTTTTCCTTTATCTGTATTTTTATTGACTTTTGCTGATATTTTTAGTAAAATATAGATATATAGTATAATGGATGTGTAGACTCAATCGATTTACAGAAGCAATTTCCTTGAAAACCGGAAGCTTATTTCGGATTTATTGCCTGTACACCCATATCAAATGCTTATGTTTTTTTCACAGAAAAAATGCATCGGGAGTGTTACCGAATGAAATATAAATATATTGTGCGCTCTTTCCTCGTTTTGTTTCCGGTAGCGCTTGCAATTCGAGCCTATCAGCTTTTCGCCTTAACAGACCCCGTATCGGCATTTTTTTATACCGACACCGAAGCTCTCGCAACCGTCTGCTCGTTGCTTATTGCGGCAACGGTTTTAGCCTTTATAATCATAAGCCGGTTCGTAAAAAGAAAGCCGAGGCAAACGCCGAGAGTAAACCGCACCTTAGGTCTTTCTGCGGCATTGGCGGCAGTCTTTATTTTTATGGATGCAATGGATATCGTAAAAGAAGGCAGGCTCGGTGCGTGGCAATGGAATTTGCTGTGCATTTTCGCCGCCGCAAGCGGAATTTTCCTTTTATTTTATGCCGCTAAGGGCTTTTACGGATTTTATATAAACAGGCTGCTTTATCTTCTTCCCGTTCTCTATTACAGTATGAAAATAATCTGTCAGTTTATGATAGTTGCGAGATTTTCCGTAATAGCAGAAACCGTTTATGTTGATTTTTCGCTTATTGCAGCTACGCTTTTCTTTTTTGAATGGAGCAAGTTGGCAAACGATATAATTCCGGAAAAATCCTACAAAAGCATACTCTCGCTCGGCGGCGCCACCGTCATACTCTGCGGTGTTACCACTCTGCCGGCATTTGCCATTATGATAATCAAAAAGGATATCCCCGTTCATGTTTCCCCTTTAACGCTTCTTACACTTGCGACCACGGGACTGTTTACGGCGGTTTTTGTTCACCGTTGCTTTACCGCCTCGACGGCTCCGAAGCCGAAAAAGGAAAACAAAGGCTTACGGCTTTAAAATAAGCTTTAAGGTTTTTTCATATAGCGCCCCTTTTGAGGGACAATTATATTAGTAGTAAAAGTAGAAACGGAAGTGCTGAGCTTTTGGAAAAATTTGTTATAAACGGAGGCGTTCCCCTTAAAGGGAAGGTCCGTATAGGCGGAGCCAAAAATGCCGCCGTTGCAATACTGCCCGCAGTGCTTCTTGCAGATTCACCCTGCATTATCGAAAATCTTCCCGAAATATCTGATGTTTCCACCCTGCTTCGCTCAATGAAAGCCTTGGGTGCGAAAATACGGCCTATTGACAGAACCTCGGTTGAGATTGACCCCACAAATGTTCATTCCTTTGTTGTAACAAAGGAAATGGCCGAGGGAATGAGAGCGTCAAGCTATTTTTTAGGTGCTCTGCTCGGCAGAATGAACCGTGCAAGGGTTGCCCCTCCGGGCGGCTGCGATTTCGGTGTAAGACCTATCGACCAGCACATCAAGGGCTTTGAAGCCCTCGGTGCTAAGGTTACCATTGAAAACGGTATGGTGGATGCAAGAGCAAAGCAGCTCTCGGGATGCTCGGTTTACCTCGATGTGGTATCTGTGGGAGCAACTATAAACATTATGCTCGCAGCGGCAAAGGTAAGAGGGCTTACGGTTATTGAAAATGCCGCAAGAGAGCCTCATATCGTCGACCTTGCAAATTTCCTCAACTCTATGGGCGCAAATATTATGGGTGCCGGAACAGGTGTTATAAAAATAAGAGGCGTTGAACACCTTAGGGGTACACAGTACAGCATAATCCCCGACCAAATAGAAGCCGGAACATATATGGTTGCCGCAGCGGCAACAGGCGGCGATGTAACGGTTGAAAATGTTACTCCGAAGCATCTTGAATCAATTATTGCAAAGCTTGTTGAAACAGGAGCTAAGGTAACTCAATATGACGAGGCCGTAAGGGTTCAAATGAGCACAAGGCCGAAAAAGTGCAATATTAAAACTATGCCGCACCCCGGCTTTCCTACCGATATGCAGCCGCAGATAGCTACCCTGCTTACCGTAGCAGACGGTACAAGCATAATAACAGAGGGCGTTTGGGATAACCGCTTCAGATATGTGGATCAGCTTACAGCCATGGGCGCCGATATTCAGGTTGACGGCAAAATGGCTGTTATAACAGGTGTTAAAGGTCTTTCGCCTGCACCGGTTAAGGCGGTTGACCTCAGAGCCGGAGCCGCTATGATAATAGCCGGACTTATGGCGAAGGGTACAACCGAAATAGAAAGTATAGAGTATATCGACAGAGGGTATGAGCAGATATGCGAAAAGCTTTCGGGGCTTGGAGCGGATATAAAAAGAGTTAACGATTACCCCGAGCTTAATATTAAAAAGCACGCATAACAATTGAATTAGACGGTCTTTACCGCACCGAGAAAGCTACTCGGTGCGGTATTTTTTTATTTTGTCGGTGAAAGTCGCAAATTTCGGAGTTATTATAAGCCTGCACAAAGCTTCCGTAATTTTAAAAAAAGGAGAAACAAAAAATGATAACAGCACAGTTAAACGGGCAAGAGCTGAGCGTGCAATACTCACAAACGGTATCGGAAAGCGTTAAGCATCTGACCGTAAGCTTTAATTTTGATTCCGAATGGGACGGATATGTTAAAACCGCACTTTTTGCGGGAGCGGACGGCGTTACGCACAGCGTTGTTATGCTTCACGGAAACGAAATGTATCCATCGGAAAATGTCTGCATTGTGCCGCATGAGGCAATAACCTATCCGTCTATGCGAATAGCGGTTAACGGCTTCAACGGCGACAAAATCATAACCTCCTCGGTCGTAACGATACCCGTAGGGCAAGGCTTGACGGACACCGATAAAACCCCTGAGCCGAGCGAGGATGTATGGCAGCAGCTTCTTGAAGCTACTGTCTACACCGAGAGTATTGCAAAATCCGTAAGAGCCGATGCCGACAACGGCCTCTTCAAGGGTGAAAAAGGAGATAAAGGAGATAAGGGAGACACTCCCCTTACCGACCGAGACTTTTCGCCGGACTCTCTAAATGCCCAGAGCGGAAGGGCGGTAAACGAAGCCCTAACCGAGGCAAAAAGCTATACCGATGCAAAAATAGGCTCAATAGCTACCGCACTTGACGGTATTATAGCTCTGCAAAATGCTTATATAGGGGGAGCTGCAGTATGACAATAGCGGATAAGCTTAAAGCCATTGCCGAAAACGAGGAAAGGGTATATGAGGCAGGGCAGGCAGATACCGCCAAAAGCTGGAATGACTTTATACTTTCAAGCTTTGGCTGGGGCTGGGGGTATCGACTGTTTGAAGGTCTAAGTGACGGCTCAGCCCCCTACGATATCGAAAAGCTGCCGCCCATAGACACATCAGCCGTTACAAGCTTCTATGGTATTTTTCAATCCTGCTACAGTATAACAAGGGCTCCTGTCTTAGATACCTCAAGCGGTACGGATTTCGGTTATATGCTTTCAGGATGTTCAAGGGTGACAGAATTCCCCGATTACGATTTTTCAAATGCCGAAAATATGGAATGTGCTTTTCAAAGCTGCGGCTTTACGACCGTTCCCGTCTTAAACACCGCAAAATGTAAAAGCTTTCACGGTACCTTTAGCAATTGCTTTAATTTGACTACCGTTGAGGGAATCGATTTCAGCAGCTGCACCGATTTCTATGAAGTATTCGATTATTGCGACGGACTTGAAAATCTTACCGTAAACGGAAGCATTCAAGAAGATATATCCTTGAATGCTTGTGTTAAGCTTACAAGAGAAAGCTTGCTATCCGTAATTAACGCATTAAAGGATTATTCGGACACCTCCACAGTCAAACAGCTTGCCATGCCGCAAAAGGCGCTTGACAGGCTTACAGAAGCGGATATTGCAATTGCAACCGCCAAGGGATGGACTGTTTCGGAAAGCTGGTAAAAGGGGAAATAGCTATGATAATTGAACACAACAAAATCACTGCGGACGATAATATGATATTAACCA
>CAYLQF010000076.1:0-7174 GCA_964385735.1 uncultured Ruminococcus sp.
CTCATAACCCGAAGGTCGTAAGTTCGAGTCTTGCCTCCGCAACCAATACGAAAGTCGCTTAAGCAGTACGTTTGAGCGGCTTTTGTTTTTTTAGCGAAGTGTATAGCTATCCCGTTTTACGGTCATAATTACGGTCATTTATGGTATAGGATTATTGCAATATGTCTTACGGTCAGTATTGCATTTTAATTTACGGTCATTTTTAACTTATTTTTTTTGGTACAATGCAACTTCTTTGATACGAATTGTTATGGTTTTGTTACATTTTCTAAAGCAAAAAGGCTAATTTTATCCATAGCCAGTCTTTTTTGTTCATCCAATGCATGGGCATAACGATTTATTGTGATTGTTGCATCCGCATGACCTAAAATAACGCTCAGAGTTTTTATATCCACATCACTCTCAACCGCACGAGTGGCAAATGTGTGTCTCAGACAGTGCATACTAACATTTTCAATTCCAGCAGCCTTAGCTATACGCTTGAAAGTGTCCTGTATAGTTCTCGGCTCAACGTAATGCCCTAATTCGTTACATATTATATGATACGAATCATTATATGCCGTTCCTGCCTGTGCCTTTTCCTTAACACAGCGTTCTCTGTGACATTTTATAAATTCGATAACATAATCAGGCAGAGGAATATTTCTTATGCTTTTATCGCTTTTGGGACTATCTATGACTATTTCGGTTTTGCCTTTGGATTTATCCATAGATGGTAATCTATTAAGCGTGCGACGAATTTTCAAAAGTTTATTTTCTTCGTCAAAATCTTCCCAACGCAAACCACACAGCTCACCTACTCTTATTCCCGTTCCAAGACAAATCAATATTCCTGCTCTGTATCGTTCCTCGCTCCTTTGAATTTCGCTCAACAAACGCCTATGCTCATCTCTGGTGAGCACACGCATCTCTTTCTGCTTCACAGACGGAATTTTAACGCTGTCAATATATTTCTTAGGAATAAGCTCGTTAAGATACGCCTGCTGCAACGCAGTCTGCATCATTGTATAAAGATTACGCACAGTTTTAGGAGATAAAGGCTCACCCTCCTTTACCAGACTGCCACTTTCTGCTTGTTCATTGAAAAACCTCTGCAATATATCTACACGAAGCCTTTGCAGCTTCAGATTGCCGATAGCAGGAATAATGCGGCTTTCAATGTGCGTTCTGTAGTTAACATACGTCGATTGCTTTACATTTGGTTTAGCATAGATTTCAAGCCATTCCTTAAACCATTTACCGACCGTCATTTTATTTGGCTCCACGTATGTACCGTTTTTTATTTCAGCAAGTGCATCCCTTACTTTGCCAACAGCTTCTTTTTCAGTAGCACCATACTTGGTTATTTTCTTACGTTTTCCTGTTATTTCATCCGTTCCATAATAGCTTTGCGCTTCCCAACGACCATCTTTTCGTTGATACGAGCTTATTTTATAATTCATATTCTCCTCCTGTATGTGTAATATTTGTTACTTTGGGTACAATGCTTAATTCCCTTTATCATTTGTCATTATTCGCTCTTCTTTTTGTTCTTGTACCAATTTTCTTAGCGCACCCTCATTTTCCATTTCGTATATCCACTTTATAAAATCATTTTCATCAAGCTCGCCTAAATCGACAAGCTTTTCTTTTTCTTTCGCGAGCTTCTTCCATAATGCGAATTCTTCTGCTGTTTCAGTTTTGATTGTATTCGTGCGCTGATAATGAAGATGATACGAACGGTTACACTCTCCTTTATACTTAAACAGTTTTTTGCGTTCATTAAAGCGTTCCTTAGCAGTCGTATTCTGTATATTCCTACAACCTTCACGATAACAGGTTTGTGTCCTGCGTTTTGTTTTGCTTATAAACCATTCATTACATTTTTTACAACGTTGTAGATAAAATCCATTCTGTTTCATTTGAAGTATATACGCATTAAGTACGGAAAAGCAGTTGCCGTATACGGAACAGGAAAAGGAATCCTTTGTTATTTCAGTAGAAACCAGATTTTCTCCCATAAAGCAATTTTCATTATACTTTGCTATGCTTTCTTCATTCAGACTGATTTCCTCAAATGGTATCAGTTTATTATCAAACATAATGCTCAGCAATTTATCGCCTGTAAAAAACATCATGCTTTCTCTAAATTCTCGTATCCATTTTACGGAATGGTTTTTACCAACACAGCTGTTGTATAACAACCAGTATCTTGACTTTAGCGCATAACGATACAAGGACTCAAACTCATTACAATCCTTTGTATCAAAATATGAGCTTTTATATAAATCATAATCTAGCTTCTTCCGATATACAGCCCTGTAAAGATTTGCGGTAACTGCCGTATAACGTATGTCAGCACTATTGACATTAATTATCTGCGATAAAAAAGTGCCATACACATCTTTCTTTTTACTTATCAATTTTCCTTCTGAAAACAAATACACAGTTTCAGCAAATTTTTTGGCATTCGTTTTAATTCGAATAAAGGGTAATTTTTCAAATTCTGCCTTCATTTTAAACCTCCTATAAAAAATATAGTTAAAACTTTAGATTCTTATAGAAATTCTTATAAGAATTTATCGCTTGCTTGACATCGTTATATTCTTATGATACCATATTATTATACCAGATGTCAAGTGGTATAATAATTTTTATTTGGAGGACTTTAATTATGTCAAAAGCAAACAATTCCATTACAACCGCCGAACAACTCCCATTAGTGCTAACTGTTGATATGGTGTGCGATATAATGGGTATAAGCCGTGCAAAAGCGTACGAGCTGTCACACAGTAAGAATTTTCCTGTTATACGAGTCGGACGGAGAATTGCAATCCCTCGTGACAGTTTTCTTCGATGGTTAGATGAAACGGCAAGAAACAATGGATAAGTTCAAGATGAGACTTGCTGCTCTGAAAAACTATGCAATTAATGATAATATTTTAGTATACACCAAAAACGGTAGGACAGCCGAAATAAGCAATTTCATACCTTTTCCTGTAGAAGAAATAACCTATGCCGACGGATGCAGTGAAGAACGGTATTATATACTTTCCGCTTATCTACTAAACGATGATAATGTATCGTTGTTACCGCATATCAAGGTCAAGGCTTCAGCTTTTGTAAACATGAGTTTTATTATTGAGCAATGGGGATTATCTCCTATGCTATTTCCGCCGATGAACAGCAAGAAAGACCATATTAGATATATTATAAACAAGCTCGGTGCTTTCGCCATTAAGCGAAATGTATATATACATACGGGTTGGCAGAAATGCGACAATAAATACTGTTATTTAACTAATGGCGGTGCAATAGGGAACGACAGTATATCCGTCGAAATGGACGGACGGTTAGGCAAATACAGAATAGACCATACTGCTGAAATCGAAGAAAAGAAAAAGACTTTGGAAGTCTTGTTATCCCTATCAGATAAAAGCATAATATATCCCTTAATCGCCATAACCTTTCTGTCACCCTTAAATGAGTTTTTGCGTCAATGTGGACACGAGCCTGCATTTATATTATATCTTCTTGGACGTACACAATCCAAAAAGAGCACCTTAGCCGCATTGTTTTTATCATTTTATGGTAATTTTACATCCTCAACGCTTCCCTGTTCATTTAAGGATACTTTAAATGCACTCGAAAAAAAGTGCTTTTATCTAAAAGATATTCTTACTGTTATAGACGATTATCATCCTGTAACACATTATCGGGAACGCCAAGAAATGGAACAAAAAGCACAGTATCTTTCAAGAGGTTATGGTGATAGAACAGCAAAGGACCGTCTGCGGTCAGATACAACACTAAATAACGGATATATACCCCGCGGCAACGCAATCATTACAGGCGAGGATTTCCCGAATATCGGGCAGTCGGGAGCTGCAAGAAACTTTATCATCGAAATTAAGCCGAATGATATATCCAATCTATCGGCATTATCGCAATTACAGCAAGCGGCAGAAGATGGTGTGTTGTCTTCCATAATGTGTGATTATATTATATGGCTATTGCCACAAGCAGAAAATCTATCAACAAAAATAAAACAGAGCTTTTTATCACTTAGATTGAAGGCGTATGAAGATGATATTGCCGTTATGGGGCGCACCGGCGATATAGTTGCATGGCTTACTATTGGTATACGTTACTTCTGTCAATTCTGTGAATCCAACTCATTAATTTCAGCAATTACAATTAACGAAATTAAAACAAGTTCTTGGAGCATTTTTTCTAAATTATCATCAATTCAGAATAAGAAATCAAATGAGGAAAAGCCTACCAATATGTTTATTTCCGCAATTAGAGAAATGATAGAATCCGGCGAAATACTATTACTCAATAAAGCAGAAGGAAAACAATTATCGGACAAACCGATTGTGGGTTATTACGATACTGATTATTACTACTTTTTGCCATCAAGTATCTTCTCAAAAGTCAGTAGCTTTTATTCGAGACAGGATATAGCTTTTCCCCTTACAAAAACGAGGATTTTCAATCTGTTAGCTGATGAAAATCTAATCATAATTGAAGAGAATAAAAGCGGGAAAAGCAACACCAAACAAGTAAGAATTAACGGCGAAAA
This sequence comes from uncultured Ruminococcus sp., assembly GCA_964385735.1. GTDB lineage: Bacteria > Bacillota > Clostridia > Oscillospirales > Acutalibacteraceae > UBA737. Next base: position 4,565 of record CAYLQF010000076.1, read on the forward strand.
ATCACGCTATCTTACTTTCGAAAAAAATGTAATTTCTGAAAATTAAGAGTTTTTAAGAGAAAAACAGCAAGCAACGCAAGTGTACACACACTTGCACATTTTCGCCATTTTCCTGTTCTATGAAACAGGAACGAAAACTGCTTGTTGGGGCATATCCCCAAACCCCTTAAACGCTCGCAACCGTTATTCAATTTTTTGCTGATTATCAGCAAAATACTATGGCATTTATTGGAAAGAAGAAACCTTTATGCAGAAGAAAAGAAAACGCAATATTCGCCTTAATTTTTATGTTTTCCCAGAAGAAAAAATCCTTATCGAGAAAAAATTATCAATAAGCGGAAAATGTAATATGTCTGATTACTTACGGCAAGCTGCTTGCTACAATAAAGTGCAGGTATATGATTTCAGTATTTTCAAAGAAATGAACAAACAGATTAACGCCATCGGCGTGAATGTCAATCAGCTTGTTGCAAGAGTAAATTCTACGGATAATGTTTATCAAGAGGATTTAAACTATCTCAAGGAAATGGTACAAAATATATGGCAATTACAAAAATCCATTCTATCAAATCTACCTTAAATGTTGCAATTAAATACATAACAGAACCGCACAAAACTGAGGAACAGAAATTCGTTGAAAGCTATGCCTGCAACTTTGCTTTTGCGGACGAGGAAATGCTGAGAACACAGATTGAAAAAAGCTACAAAGGAAAAAACCTTGCATATCATCTGATACAGTCTTTTGCACTCGATGAAGCCACTCCCGAACAAGCGCACGAAATCGGAAAAAAATTAGCTGACGAACTGCTGAAAGGGCAATATGAATATGTTATATCAACACACGTTGACAAGGAACATATTCATAATCACATAATAATAAATTCAGTAAACTTTGAAACGGGAAAATCATTCAGCACAGAACTCGACCGCAAGAACAATCCCGCGTGGCAAAAAATACGCTCTATAAGCGATGAACTTTGTCAAGAACACGGCTTGTCCGTAATCAGCAATCCCGAACGTGGCAAGAGCAAATCTCACTATGAATGGGAACAAACCAAATCGGGCAACAGTTGGAAGAACAAGCTGAAAATCTCAATTGACGAGTGCATAAAAACTGCGGCAAGTTTTGATGATTTTCTTGAAAAAATGAAAGAGCTTGATTATGAAATCAAGCGTGGAAAACATATTGCGTTCCGAGCCAAAGGACAGGAACGCTTTACCCGTGCAAAAACCATTGGTTACTACTACACCGAGGAACAGATAAAATACAGAATTTCCCGCCGCATTATGTGGCGGGAACAACGGCAATTCACCCCGAAAGAAAACAGTTATGTTCCTCGTGGCGAAAGATTTATTGCTATTGACGGAAAGGTAGCCGAGAGCGAGGGACTAAAGCGCTGGGCAATGCTTAAGAATATGAAGCAGGCTTCAAAGCTGCTGAACGGGCTTGCGGAACGTGGCTTAACTTCTCCCGAAATGCTGCACGAAAAGCGGATAGACCTTTACGATGAACGACTTGATATTCAAGGCGAAATCAAGCAGACCGAAACTCAAATGACGGATATTTCCTTGCAATTAAAACAACTTCGTACATATCACGAAACTAAGGAAATAAACAAGAAATACAAAACGGCAAAGGATAAGGATAAATTCTTCTGCGAACACGAAAGCGAACTGCATTTGTATCAGATAGCGAAAAAGCAGGTCGAGCCGCTTTTGAACGAAAACGGAAAACTGCCTGCAATAGCGGATTTGGAAAAACAGTATGGAAGTCTCAAAAATACAAAGTTCAATTTAATGCAGAAATACAAGAATATTCGTACGGAAATTACAGAGGTTGAAAAACTCAGCACAAGCATTGATAATCTAAAAAAATCAGAGCATTCATTAAACAAGGAGAGATAAAAGAAAAGGCAAATGAAACATTTCAGTCTATAGGGAAAAAGCATCCCAAGGAGGAAACATTTATTAGCTTTAATGATAGTATAGCATATTTACCGAAAATATTAATTTATTAAATTCGCCAATGGCGAATTTAATAATGATTAAGATTTAACGAAAACTTTAATATATCACTTTATAGCTATTGTACCAAGAGTATCGAAAAATAAATTATTAGCGTCTATTTCCATCAAAAAACCACGGTCAATTTTACGGTCAAAATGATTTGATTGTGTGTAACTCACCATCACTGTACATCACAACAATGTCAGCAAAACGCGTTATTATCACATTTTTAAAACGCAATAATACAGAGAATAACAAAAATTCATACCTCATAACCCGAAGGTCGTAAGTTCGAGTCTTGCCTCCGCAACCAGCAGCATACTGCTGCACCCAGTTTCGCTTCAAGCTTTTTGTTTGGGGCGAACTTTTTTGCCCGAAATAAAGTTTTAGAAAAGATGTCACAATAGAAAACCTCTTAAACAAGCCGTTTAAGGGGTTTTTATTTTTGTTATTAAACTGTGAAAAATCCCGTTTTGTTGGCAATTTGTTGGCAGGCGGGAAAAAATGATATACGGCGGTAATACGTTTTGGCGCATTGCCGCTTTTTGAAATGCTAAGAATTGCTAAGGTTTAGCGGCAATTGCAAGCGAGTGCAATTCAACT
>CAYLQF010000077.1:0-7173 GCA_964385735.1 uncultured Ruminococcus sp.
AAAAGACCGAAAAGATGAAATTATTGTTGTTTTTATTCGAATATTATTGTATAATAAAGTGATATTTTTTATGGGAAGTGTATTATTTGGCTGAGATTATATATCTCGACAACAGTTCGACGACCAAGCCCTGCAAGGAGGCAGCAGAGGCCGTGAGCGCAGCTCTTACGGAAAATTGGGGCAATCCCTCCTCTCTGCACACTCTCGGTATGAAGGCAGAGGAGGCCGTAGCTCTTGCAAGAAATACGGTATCGACATTGCTAAATGTAAGAGCTGACGAAATATATTTCACCGGCAGCGGAACCGAGGGTAATAATACCGCTGTTATCGGCGCTGCTCTTCAGAGAGCAAAAAGAGGAAACAGAATAGTAACGACCTCGGTAGAGCACCCCTCTGTTCTTGAGGCGGTTAAAAGACTTGAAAGTTCGGGCTTTGAGGTTGTAAGGGTGGCTCCGGATAAAAACGGCGTTGTTGTTCCGGACAGGCTTGAAGAGGCAATCAACGACAAAACCGTGCTTGTAAGTATGATGCTTGTAAACAACGAAACCGGAGCAATTATGCCGATAAAAGCCGCAAAGCAGGCAATACTTAAAAAAGGAGCTCCTGCTCTTTTACACTGTGACGGTGTTCAGGCCTTCGGCAAAATGCCGATAGATCTAAACCTGCTCGGCGTTGATCTTTTTACGGCAAGCGCACATAAAATACACGGTCCTAAAGGAATAGGTGTCCTCTATATTAAAAAGGGGGTTACAATAAAGCCCCTTATAACCGGAGGCGGACAGGAGCACGGTATGCGCTCCGGAACGGAAAGCGTACCGCTTATAGCAGGTATGGGAGCGGCCGTAGCCGCACTTGCCGACCCTAAGGCAGAGCTTGAAAAAATCAAAGAGCTTAATCTTTATACCAGAGAGGTTCTCATAAAAACAGGGCTTGTCAGTATCAATTCCGCAAAAGAGGCTCTGCCCTATATTCTTAACATTTCGGTTTTAGGCTACCGCTCGGAAACTCTACTTCACTTTCTCGAAAGAAGAAGCATTTTCGTTTCATCGGGAAGTGCCTGTGCAAGGGGTAAGGGAAGCTATGTTTTAAGAGAGTGCGGTTTTGACAGAAAAAGAGTTGACAGTGCACTCAGGCTCAGCTTTTCAAGATATAATAAAAAGGAAGATGCAGATATGCTTGCCGCCGCCTTATGCGATGCCGCAGCAGCTCTGAGAAGGGCAGACAGATGAAAGAAGTTATACTTATAAAGGACGGAGAGCTTTCCTTAAAGGGACTCAACAGATGTATTTTTGAGGATAAGATGATACACAGCCTTCGTCGCAAATTAAAGCCGCTCGGCGATTTTAAAATAAGAAAGGCTCAATCGGCGGTTTATATAGAGCCACAAGGCGAGCAGTTTAATTTTGAGGAGGCTCTTAAAAGGGTAAGCCTTATTTTCGGGATAGCGGCTTTTTCAAGGGCATGTGTTTGCGAAAAAGACCTTGAAGTGATAAAAAAAACCGCTCCCGAATACTTAAAGGCTACTCTTGAAGGCGTATCCACCTTTAAGGTTGAGGCAAAAAGAGCGGATAAGAGCTTTCCGTTCAAGTCTCCCGAAATATGCTGCGGACTCGGTGAGGCTTTACTTGAGCGTTTCCCTAACCTTTCGGTTGATGTTCACAAGCCCGATATAACGGTTACGGTTGAAATAAGAGATTTCGGTGCCTATATAAGAGCGGGTCAGCTTAAGGGAGCAGGCGGTCTGCCGACAGGCACCGCAGGCAAGGCGGCAATTTTAATATCCGGCGGTATAGACAGTCCCGTTGCCGCTTGGACTATGGCAAAGAGAGGCGTTACCCTAACCGCAATTCATTTTGCAAGCCCGCCTTACACCAGCCCGAGAGCAGAGCAAAAGGTTAAAACGCTGCTTTCTAAGGTTTCGGCGTACAGCGGCAGAATAAAGCTTGCGGTTGTTCCCTTTACCGAAATTCAAGAGGAAATCGGAAAGCATTGCCCCGAGGATTTCTTTACCCTTATTATGCGAAGAATGATGATGCGTATAGCCTGTATAGTAGCCGGAGAAAACGACTGTGCCGCTCTTATAACAGGAGAAAGCTTAGGTCAGGTTGCAAGTCAAACACTTCCCGCTCTTGCTGTTACGGACGGTGTATGTGATATGCCGGTGCTGCGGCCGCTGATAGGTATGGACAAGGAGGAGATTGTGGCAATTTCAAAGAAGATAGATGCCTTTGAGACCTCTATTCTCCCCTTTGAGGATTGTTGTACCGTTTTCACGCCAAAGCATCCTCACACAAGACCTAAAACAGGTCAATGCGAAGCGGCAGAGGCCGAGCTTGATATCCAGCAGCTCATAAAACGGGCTATAGACGGAATAGAATACTCGATAATAGAATAATATTCGGAGGAAGCTAAATGCAACAAAATATAAAGGTTGATATGGTTTATTACCGCACTCCTTCAGATTTTGAAATGGAATTTAATCTCTGCGGCTGCTGCCATATGCGCCTGCTTTCGGAAAAAGCTCAAGACAGGCAGAGCCTTGTAAGAGCTCTCGCAAAAGCGGTTTCAAGAAGCAGAATTATTATAGCCTGCGGTCCGCTGTTTGATAAAGAGGGTCTTATTTCCGTTATATCTGCCGCCATAGGAACAGAAGCTCAAAGGATAGATAATCAAGCCTACGGCATAAATTCCGATGGCTTTACGGAAATTATAAAGGGCTCTACTCCGCTTGTTTCTCCCGACGGATTTTTTTGCGGCTGCATAATCGAAAGCGGTCCGCAGTCTATCATAGCTTTAAGTGATAACAGAGACCTGAGAAAACAGATTTTAAAGGAGCTTATACATCCTTATATTTATGAGCTTAGTATTATGCCCGAGCCCTCTGCGACGCAAAACGCTCCTGTAGCAGTTGAAAGCGAAAATGAGAGCAGCTCGGAAAATCCCGTTCCAACTTCAGAGCAGGTAGAGCCTGAAAACGACGCCGAGAAGGCTTCGGAAAATTCAGTTGAATTGAAAAATGAGGAAGACTCCGATTTTTCCGAAGACGGTCCTTTATCAGACTGCTCAGATGCGGACTCGGCTGCAAGCATTGCCGCAGCGGTTGCGAAAATAACCGCAAGCATAGCGGCTGAAGCCGAAAGGCTTAAGAGCGAAACCGCAGCAGATTTATCGAATATTCCCGTAAGCCTTGCAGAAAATGTAATGCAAGCCGCAAAAAACGAAGAAGCTGCAAGCAGCAACGATTTTGCATCCGACAATACAGAAGCCGCTCTTGAAGCCGAAGAGCAGAAGCCGGAGGAAATTTCCTTCGTTATGGAGGATTCCGTCGAAAGTGAAAAAGAATATGAGGACAGCGAGGAGAATGTCTTTCAGGACAATGCCGAAAGCTCCCTTTATATCGAATCCGGTACTCCGATGCCTGTTTCTGCCGCACAGTATGCCGCAGAGTATACCCCCTCGGAGGGTGACAAAATGTTTGTTTGCGGAGACGGCGACGAAAACTGGAATTTCGATTATGACATCGACCTTGAAAGCAAAAAAGAAAAAAAGAAAATATCAAGCATTAACACTTCTATCGTGATAATTTCGGTCATATTGGTTCTTATTGTTGTTGCACTCGCTTATATACTTATATATATACCTTACAGTAAGGGAATAAGTATCAGCACCTACATTCAGCAGATATTTGGTCTTTCTTCAGGCTTAGTGTAGCTTGTTCTTCATTATACGGCGGATTTGCGGGAAAGGTTGGTTTGAGCTATGGTGAGCTTGACCCTTGTGGTAAAATACATTATCGTATTTTTGGTGTCTATGGTTCCCGTTATTGAGTTAAGGGGAGCTATTCCCATAGCGGAGGGCATGGGGCTTAATATTTTTATATATTATCCGCTTGCAATAATAGGCAATCTCCTGCCGGTTCCCATAATATATCTTTTTGCCAGAAAGGTACTGCTTTGGGGGAAAGACAAAAAAGGAATAGGCAAATTCTTTACTTGGTGCCTTTTAAAGGGCGAAAGCGGTGGCAGAAGGCTCAAGGCCTCAGCCGGAGAAAAGGGTGTTTTCGGAGCACTTTTGATATTCGTCGGTATTCCGCTTCCCGGCACAGGTGCTTGGACAGGTGCCCTTGGAGCAAGCTTTTTAAATCTTGATTTTAAAACAAGTATAGTTGCCGTATCTCTCGGAGTTGTGCTTGCCGGCATAATAATGTCCCTCGGCAGCAAAATCGTAGCTGCCTTCGAATGGCTTGGAATAATCACTATTATTGCGGTTATTGCCGTTATCCTGATAATATCCTTGGTTATGAAAAGGAAAAACAAGAGAAGTTGACGACAAAAATACATAAAACAAGCTTCGCACCCGTAAAAACAACATATGCGTAAGAAACCTGATTTTTGTTTCTTACGCATATTTTTATAAAATCTGTTTGTTTTACAGGCTTTATATTTTTCAAAGCTCTCACAGCCCGTTTACGCCACTACGGCATTTTAGCTAATAGAGCAAAAGTAATCGATAATGCCCTTTGTTATCGCTTCCGCCTTTTTTTCATTGGTTTGCTCATCAACTATTCCGGAAAAATCCGTATAGCTTGAAATAAAGCCGTTCTCGGTCAGCACCACAGGGCAGGTGGTTATACGGGCGGTAAAGAAATAATGCCAACGAAGCGGCCAAATCTTATTGTATATACCGGCACTTTTTACCTGATTATCAATAAATGCTGCGGCACTTGCGGAAAACGGAGTTGAATAAAATGTACTGTAGCCGTTTGCGCTTGCGCTTGTGCTTGAATCATGATGTACGGCTATACATATGTCAGGCTGCTCTTTCTTAAGCATTTTACATCGGTCATCCGCAGTAACGGTATCATTTTGACATCTCGTCATAACAACTGTAGCTCCCTTTGCTTCAAGCATAGCCTTAAGCTTAAGGCTGAGGCTTAAATTCCTTTCGGCCTCGGAGTGTGCAGATTTATCAAGCCCCGATGCACCTATATCGCTTCCGCCGTGACCGACATCTATAAGCACCTTTACCCCCGAAAGGCACTTAGCAGCATCTGCGTCTATTTTAACCGGATTTAAAAAGCTGAAAGCAAGCTCCCCGTTTTGATTATACTCACAGTCCCAGCCGTAAAATTTGCCTTTAGTCTTAAGATAAAGCCTGAGTGTATGGCTATCGCCGTTGTTTATTATTTCGGCAGACCTGAACAGAGGGTCGGTATCGGGAATGTCAACCGTACCGTTAAAGACCGTTGCATAGCAGAATTTTATATCAATATATGTGTAGGTTGCGGAGGATATTGTGAAATCCTGTTCGGAAGGGTTAGTATAGCTCTGATTTTTAAGCTCAAATATGAAGGGAGCCTTGTACAAGGAGGATAGTGTAAGCACGGTATGTCTGCCGTCATTAGTCAAAGAGCTTACGGTTATCTCATTATGGTCCGGAAGAGTGCCTACATATCTTTTGGTTACGGTAGTTTTGCCCGAGGCGGGGGGATTCTTTTTATCCGAATATACTCTTCTGCCGAAGCGCAGCTTATAATATGTGTTTTTAGAGCTTGAATCATAAACAACGCTGCTGTCACAATAGTCAACCGTTCCCTGAGGCAGATAGTTGAGGGTGGGATTAGAGCGATCGTCGGCAGTGTTGCCGTCAAAGGTTTCGGCAGTATATGCGACAATCTCTGCAATATATTCCGCTCCCTCGGGAAGCTCCTGCTTTTTGCACACGATACTGCCAGAATATTTAGTATCAGTTACTCCGTTATGAACGGCCTTAAATAATATATTACCCAAATTTAAATCCGATTCATTACCAGTAGGCATAGTAAAGCTTCCGCTGTAATTTATAAATTCCGTTGCTTGATCGACCTCTACGGTCTGCGCCGGCGCAAGGCTTATTGTGCTTCCGTTAAAGCTTGCCGTTACCGTTGAGCCTACTCTTGCGCATACCGTTACACCGAGAGTTGAGCCCGATTCAAGGGTCTGCTTGGCAGAGGGATAAAGCTCCTTTATTATTACATATTTATATGTCACGGTATAAACCGTTTCCTTCCCCTTGTGACTGAAAATAAAGGTGTTTTCGCCTACAGCAAGACTTTTTTCAAAAGCAAAATTTCCGTTGCCGTCCCGCTTGACCGTCTCACCGTTGACCGTAAGCTCTGCCGCAGGGTCGCTTGAGCCCGAAAACGAAATTACCGAGCTCGTAACTGTAACCTCGTTCGTTGAGGGAGAAGCTATTTTAAGCTCAGCCTCCGATTGATTTTCCGAGAGTGAGCCTTCAGAGCTATTCAACGAATTTGTATTGCTCGAAGCCGCCGCAGGCTTAGTTGAAGCCTTAGTGCTTTTATCGCCGATATTCGGCAACAAGACTGCTGTAACGGCAATTGCAGCAACAAAGCAACAGGCGATGCCAATCGTCATTACAGTATGTTTTTTTATAAATATCTTTAAATTTTTTAAAAATCGCTTCATATATGCACACCGTCTCCTTGTATGATATATGTTAACACAACGGTTGATATTTTACAAGACTTCAGGCTTTAAAAATTAAATTTACACAGAGCGAAATCGAAACGGGAATAAAATTAAGGTTAGCGCACATCGCCAACCTTAATCTTTCATAAGCCTAATATTTGTTTTTTCTTCGCATCAAAATCTTCTTGCGTTATAACATTTTCGTCAAGCAATTTTTTATAGCTCAGCAATTCATCTGTTGAAGAAACTTTATCGGATGTTTGATTTATTATTACAGTTTCCTTTGATTCGGTATTAGCCCAAACAAGTGCTATTATCCATATTATAATTGTCCACGATGTAAATATATTTAAAATATAAATAGCTCTTTTTTGCTTATGTTGTCTTTTCACTGCGATTAAATAAGGCAGAAAATATATATATGTATACAAAACCGATAATGCAAGACAGAACGGAATTATAACAAACGACATCTCCGGCTCAAATCTCCAATCGATAAGAAATCCGAAGGCTACAAAATCCAACGCCGTTGAAAGTAAGCATACAACTACAGTTACAACCTTAAAGGATAAATAGTATTTAGAATTATTTTCGGTTGTTTTCTTAGGTTTGCCTTTAATTGCCAATTTAATGGATTTAATATACAGTATTGCCGAAATAACGGAAAGCAAGAATATAACCAAAACCATTGGCGTGAAATACA
>CAYLQF010000078.1:0-6724 GCA_964385735.1 uncultured Ruminococcus sp.
AGCGCTACACTGGCAGTGTAGAGGTCAGCGGTTCGATCCCGCTATGCTCCACCAATGTAAAATTATCCGAACATCGTCATCAATGGTGACCCGTTCGGATTTTTGTTTTTATAAACAGGATAGTGAAATAAATAATTACAGAGGAAACTAAAAAATGCACATTGAAAAAAGTGAAAAAGCCGAAGCATTAGCCATTGTAGGAAACGGATTTGATTTAGCCCATAATTATAAAACGGACTATTATACCTTCTCTGAAAAAACAATTCACCCTTCCTTAAAATATTTTAAGGAGTTGTGTGATGCCGACCGAAACATAACCACATGGTATTCCTTTGAAGAAAACATTAAAGCATTAACCGAAAAGCTCTTTCAAAAGAATTATATCGATGGCTATGGCTTTGATAAAATTGCTTTTGAAACACAAAATCTAAAAAAAGCTTTTCAAAGCATACACGAGCTTTTAATTGAATATTTAAAAAAAGAAGCCTCAACAACCCCGTTTGTAATGAAGGATTCAATAAAAGAAATTATTGATTTGAATACAATCGCTTTTAATTTTAATTACACATCAATAATTGAAAAATATACAAAAAATGTATTTTACATACACGGCTCCTTAAAAGAAAACGACATTTTGTTAGGCTACGACTACCGTGATGAGCCGTGCTTGACCGGCTACGAGGATGTTTATTGGTCCAAAAGAATAGGCAGAGAAAATCTTGCTTTTCGAAGATTTTTAAGAAACAAGCAAAACAATATTGACAGCTCAAAGCATAATGCTTTGTTAAATTGCTTGGAAAAGTATCAGACTTTTACACATTCGGGAAAAGGACTTGATGATGAAACAGAACATAATATATGCGGCTTTGAAGAAGCAAGAAATATTATGAATATAATCAAGGAGAACGATTATCCCGATATTTCGTATAGAGAAATAAAAGCTATAGTTGTGTTAGGACACGGAATTGAAGCAGACAGGGTGTATTTGGAAGGAATATTACAAAAATGCTCAAATATAAGAAAAGTAATCATTTTTCGTTACGAGGGAGAAAGCGAAGAAGCTTTCAATAATAAAATATCGTTCTTCAAGCCCTATTGCAAAGCAATTGAGTCTGTGAAATATTAAAATTACGATTCATTATTTTATCTTATATTTTGACATTTGCACCCAAATTGTGATATACTTGCTGCATAGGATATAAGCTGATTTTTATATCCAAATAATTCGAAAGGAAAATAATGATGAAAAAGTTTTTAAAAGAGTTTAAAGAATTTGCGCTTAAGGGAAATATAGTAGATCTTGCTATAGGTATGATTATCGGTTCGGCCTTTACCTCGATAGTTACCTCCCTTACCGCTAACTTCATTCAGCCTATTTTAGATCTTGTAACAAGGGCGCATAAGGAATGGTATACCTGGCAGGAAATTGCAGGCTTTGCCTCTGCCTTTATATCATCGGTGATAAACTTCCTTATAATTGCCTTAGTGCTTTTCATTATTCTTAAAGCCCTTAACAAAATAACCGAATTAGGCAAGCGCTTTGAGCACGAGGAGCCGAAGGCACCCACTACAAAGCTTTGCCCATTCTGCAAAAGCGAAATATCCATAGCTGCCGTTCGCTGCCCTCATTGCACCTCTAAGCTTGAGGATTAACAGCTAAGAAGGCTTAAGGCAGAAAATTAAAAATCAAAGCGCTCGCTAAAATGAAGTGAGCTTAGTGGATGAACCGTATTCGTGCTCGAGCAACAAAGCTTATTAACACATAGTGTATTCCGAATATTTCAGGCATTACAAAAGCGGCAACAGGCGCAAGGCTTTGCTTCCGCTGAGCAAAACTGCCGGTTCGGAATAATTCAGATGTTTTTTCGTGCTTGCCGCAATGTCCAAAGCCGAGTGTTGACGGTGAGGGTTATTTCTCATTTGCCACTTAATCCTCATCAATACCGCTATCGGAAAATTTTCTGTTCTTATAGTAGTAAAGCTCATCTCGTTCGTCGATTTGGCGAAGAACTCTGCAAGGATTTCCGACAGCAACTACATTCGCCGGAATATCCCTTGTAATGACACTTCCGGCACCGATAACGGTATTTTCACCTACGGTTACGCCGGGGCAGATAGTAACATTTGCTCCAATCCAGCAATTGTCCCCAATTACAACAGGATCGGTATACATATATTTCCGCATATCAGGGCGTATGGGATGTCCGACAGTGGCAATCGCCACATTTGCACCAAGCATCACCGCTTTCCCGATAGTGATTTTCCCATCATCGATAAAGCTGCAATTCATATTGATGTACGACCCCTCGCCAAGGGTTATATTTGTACCGTAGCAGCAATAAAAAGGCGGCTCAATCCATGCCTTTGTTTCCTTACCGAACAGCTCCTGCATAAGGCGGAAGCGGTTTTCCGAATCATCAGGCTCACTTCGGTTAAAGGCGGTCATTGTCTTTTTACAATGCAGGCGCTCCTCCGGCAAGCCCTCACAGTAGTCGGTAAACAGTTTTCCCTGTTCAATTCTTTCACGCATTGTCATATTCGTATCTCCTTCGTTATATTGAGTTATTTTTTACAGCTCAAACTGCATTTTCCTCTCGTGTCAAATTGTTCACCCACAGGTATTTTTTGTACCGTGGATAGAGCATAATTACCTTTATGAGCTCGTCGGAGCACATCAGTATGTAAACCGCCATGACCGGCCAATCGAACACAAAGGTGCCGAGAAGTGCCAACGGAAGTGCAAAGCACCACGAAGAAACGATGCAGGCAATTGCATCAAATTTCGAATCTCCTCCGGCAGGAAAGATACCGCACAGTACAACCGTGTTGATGGAATAAGCAAACAAATAGATTGCTGTGAATACCAACATCATTATGAGATATGCTTTTGCCGTTTCGGTCAACACGAAAAAATAGGTTAATATCGGGCCTATAATACATAGCAGCACCAAATGAACACCGCCCACACAGAAGGAAATATGGCATAGCTTTCGTCCGTAGATTTTTGCCTTGTCAAAAAAGCTTTTACCAAGAAGCTTTCCGATGATGATTCCTGCACCGGAGGAAATACCTTTGCATACGCAGGTCACGATCTCCTGCACCACGGAGGTGATGGAGGCAGCCGCCGTAGCATCGGAGCCGAGATGTCCCATAATCAGCGAATGGAGTGAAAATCCAAGTCCCCATGCAAGAGAGCTGCCCAGCATAGGAAGTGAAATTTTCATAAAATCTTTTGTAATAGCAGGAGATGACCATTTCAGTCCTTGCAAATCAGGGCGAATATTGTCCCCACGATGGGATTCACAAATGCACCAGACAAGTCCGATCAGCTCAACAAGCACCGTGGAATAAGCCGAGCCGTTTGCTCCCAGCTTCGGCACACCGGCAAGTCCGTAAATCAAAAATGTGTCGATCACCACATCGGCAATCAGCGTTACAACGGAGATCACAACGCTCTTAGAGGCTTTTCCCTCTATTTTCATTTTCAGGTAGTAGCAGCTTGTAATGCCACTGAACAGATAGGACAGACCGACTGCACGCAGATAGGCTGCACCGATTTCAATCAAGTCTGCTTCGGGGGTATAAATCCGCATAAGCTGTTCGGGAATCAGCATGGCAAGTGCAAAGAAAACAAAGGAAATGCCCATTGCCCATTTTAAAATCATACAGAAAAGATTTTTAGCCATGGTGCGGTCGCCCTTTCCCCAATACTGAGCGATCAGCGCACCGCCGCCACCCACGACAGCACCGATAAACAGATTCATAATAAATGCAATCTGATTGGCAAGAGAGACGGCGGAAACAGCAGCCTGTGTAAGTCTACCCAACATTAGAGCGTCTGTTGCACCGATTAACGCCACCAGCAAATTTTGCAGGCCGATCGGTATGGCAAGCGAAAACAGCTCTTTGTAAAATTCCTGCTTTTCGTCGGATGTCATTTGAATTTTCGATTGTCTTTTCATCGCCTTTAACACACTCTTTACCTCCGATAAGGGCTTATTGCACTCTTGCGCCAGCAAACAGGATGTGATATAATTATATCATCAAGATTTCCCAAAATACTATGGATATATCTGCACAAAATATAAATATATCACATGGAGGCGTTTATAAATGAAGCAGCTTCAGGTGCCGACAGATAATGAAATGAACGCTATCGAGAGGCTCGACCCGACCTTTCGCTTTACATTTTCAAAGGATGACCTTAGCGAATACCACAAGAGCTTTGTCAATTGGCACAAGCAGCCTACGGTTGAAATATCTGTTGTCTGCGAGGGAGCAGTTGATGTATATGTACCAAAGCAGAAGAAAACCGTAGCAGCAGGGGATGGCTTTTGTGTTATGCCGGGGTGCCTACATTCTATTTGTGCCACGGCGCAGCAGAAAACTGCCAAGTATTTTACGATGGTTTTTCACCCCGAAATTCTCTGCGGCTGCCATGGCAGTTATTTTGAAAATGCGTATTACCGTCCTTTTACAGACAACGGCATCTCTCTTTTCTTATTCCATAATCAAGATGAATGGGCAAAGGAGGTTTTTATGAAGCTATACTGGATTGCCGAGCATTGCCTTGAACGATGGGACAGCGTACCAATTACCGCCAGCCCTCCGGAAATTCGACTTAAAATACAGCATTACTTGCAGGATATTTGGGTAGAGCTCGCCAAATACCTCTCCCACGAAAAAGCAGATACACCGTTTACACATACCAAAAAAATTTATAGCATAATTGATTATCTTCATGAGCATTATTCGGAGAAGTTTTCGCTTACGGCTCTTGCAGACAGTGTATTTATGAGCCGTAACGAATGCTGTAGATACTTTAAGCAGACAATGAATATGACAATTACCGAGTATCTGCTGGAATATCGCCTATCCAAGGCGGCAGAGCTTTTGGAGACATCGGGGCTTAGCGTTACGGAAATTGCCGAGCAGACAGGCTTTTGCGATGTCAGCTATTTTATAAAAATGTTCCGTCAAAAGACAGGTATAACACCCAAGACTTATACCCGAAAGGTCAGATGCGCTAAAGAATTTACGACATAAATACTGTTATCTCTACATCGTCAGGTCGGTCATAGCTTTCAATTATATTAAAAATATGCTACAGTCGGGCTTGTTTTTACAAAGAGTTTGGTATATAATATTAAAAAAGGAAATTGGAGGAATTATAATGTTAGTTTCCGCAAAAGAAATGCTTACAAAAGCAAAGGCAGGAAAGTATGCCGTAGGTCAGTTTAACATAAACAATCTTGAATGGACCAAGGCAATACTTCTTACAGCAGAGGAGCTTAAGTCTCCGGTTATTCTCGGTGTTTCCGAGGGCGCAGGCAAGTATATGTGCGGCTATACCACAGTTGTGGGTATGGTTAACGGTATGCTTAATGAGCTTAACATAACCGTTCCGGTTGCTCTTCACCTTGATCACGGCAGCTATGAGGGTGCTAAAAAATGCATTGAAGCAGGATTTTCTTCCGTTATGTTTGACGGCTCACATTATCCGATTGAGGAAAATCTTGAAAAAACAAAGGAGCTTGTTGAAACCTGTAACAAGCTCGGGCTATCACTTGAAGCCGAGGTCGGTGCGATAGGCGGTGAGGAAGATGGCGTTGTAGGCGGCGGCGAGGTTGCAGATCCGAAGGAATGCAAAATGATTGCCGACCTCGGGGTTACAATGCTTGCGGCAGGTATCGGAAACATTCACGGCAAATATCCGGCAAATTGGGCAGGTCTCAGCTTCGATACACTTGAAGAAATCCAAAGCCTCACCGGAGAGATGCCTCTCGTTCTCCACGGCGGTACGGGAATTCCGGCAGATATGATAAAGAAAGCAATTTCACTCGGCGTTTCCAAAATAAATGTAAATACAGAGTGCCAGCTTGCTTTTGCTGCCGCTACCCGCAAATATATAGAAGAGGGTAAGGACGAAATCGGTAAGGGCTTTGACCCGAGAAAGCTTCTTGCTCCCGGATTTGAAGCCATAAAGGCAACCGTTAAAGAAAAAATGGAGCTTTTCGGTTCTGTAGGCAAAGCTTAAAGCTTATTTTAGCTTTTCAGTTGTATAAAACGCCCTCTGTCATAGCTTTAGACAGAGGGCGTTTTTCGGTTCATTAAATATAGCTTCAGCTACCGGCAGCAATTAAACAAGCGATCTGCTGTAAAAGCTCAAGCTTTGATATTCACCGAATTTGATTGCAGCATTCTTAAGCTCGCCTGCAAAAGCAAAGCCGTTTTTCTTATGGAAAGCAATTGAAGCGGAATTTGCGGAGGTTATAAGCGATACTATGCTTTCTATTCCCAAAAGCCTTGCCTTCTTTACCGTTTCGTTTAAAAGCAGACCTCCTATCCCTATGCCAAGGTATGAATTACTTACATATATTGAAAGCTCTGCGGTTATGCGATATGCACTTCGACTGTTGAAGGTATCAAGATAAGCATAGCCTAAAGCTGTTCCGTTATCATCCCTTGCTACAACAAACGGATACTTTTTCTTTATTTCAATCATTCTGTTTTTAAATTCCTCGTAACCGACAGTTTTTTCTTCGAGTGTAAAGCACGAATTTTCTATATAATAATTATATATATCAAGGCACGAACGGATATCCTCCTCACGCACAGCCCTTATTAAAATCATCGTTTCCAAGCGCCCTTCCTTTTTGAGATATAAAAAATCGCCTCTGCGTTTCGGCAGAGGCGATAGCTTTTAAAAAAATTATTTGCAAAG
>CAYLQF010000079.1:0-6633 GCA_964385735.1 uncultured Ruminococcus sp.
CACGGAATAGAGGAGCGTGGAATTTACCGCATACATCAGTTTGAAAAGCAGGAAATGATAGTTATTTGTAAGCCCGAGGAGAGTATGGAGTGGTTCAACAAAATGTGGAGCTACTCGGTTGAGCTGTTCAGAAGTCTCGATATACCGGTAAGAACCTTAGAGTGCTGCACCGGCGACCTTGCCGACCTTAAGGTTAAATCCTACGATGTTGAGGCATGGAGCCCGAAGCAGAAAAAGTATTTTGAGGTTTGCTCCTGCTCTAATCTCGGTGATGCTCAGGCAAGAAGACTCGGAATAAGGGTTAAGGGAGAAAACGGTAAAAAACACCTTGCTCATACACTTAACAACACAGTTGTTGCGCCTCCGAGAATGTTGATAGCCCTGCTTGAAAACAATCTTGAGTTCGACGGTGAATATTACAGCATAAAAATTCCCGAGGCCTTAAGACCTTATATGGGCGGCACAGCCGAAATAAAGGCAAAAAGGAAATACAAGGGCTGAAAAGGGCAAAAAGAGGGGACAAACTAATTTAAAGGGTGATTTTTTTGACAAGCAAAGGCTTTGTTGAAGCTATAAAGAAAAATCTTGCTTTATCAATTGCGCTGTGCATTGCCCTACTGATATTCTTAGGGTCTGCAATTGCGCTGATAATACGCTTTATTCCCGAAAAAAACAGCTATGAAAAATACACGAAAAGCGGAAGCGTTCCGAAAATAGAAACGCCCGTGAATACAAATGAAAAGCCCGAAAATCCCATAGATTTTGCCTCCCTTAAGGCTCAAAACGAGGATGTTTGTGCTTGGATAACGGTTGACGGAACGAATATCAACTATCCTATTTTGCGCAGCGGTGCGGATAAAGCCGAGGATTTTTATTTAAATCACGATCTTGCAGGCGAAAAGAAAACCGCCGGCAGCATCTACATTCAAAGGCTTAATTCTGCGGATTTTTCGGATTCAAACACGGTTATATACGGTCATAATATGCTTAACGGCAGTATGTTTGCATCTCTTAAAGGCTTCAGAGATGCTGAGTTTTTTAACCAAAACCGGTATATGTATGTTTATACTCCGCAGCACGCAAGGAAATACGAAATCGTGTCCGCATTTCTTTATGACGACCGACATATCCTAAACTCCTTCAACTGCAATATGGCTGAGGGTATGCAGGCTTGGATAGACACGGTTAAGGCTCCGCAGACAACGGTAAGAAATATGCTTTCCGATGCAGAGCTTACGCTTGACGATAAGCTTATAACGCTCAGCACCTGCACCTCAAAATCAAAGGAGCGTTACCTTGTTGTCGGCAGACTTACAGAGGATATTTTAACAAAATAGCAGAGCTTTAAATTCAGGGGGATTTTATATGCACAAAATCGGTTTTGATAACGACGAATACATACGACTGCAATCTCAAAGCATAAGAGACCGAATAAATATGTTCGGTGATAAGCTTTATATGGAGTTCGGCGGCAAGCTTTTCGACGATTTTCACGCTTCAAGGGTTTTGCCCGGCTTTAAGCCCGACTCAAAGGTAAGAATGCTTTTAAAGCTTAAGGACGATGCCGAGATAGTTATTGTTATCAACGCCGATGCAATCGAAAAGAACAAGCGCAGAGGAGACCTCGGTATAACCTACGATTTGGACACTTTACGGCTTATCGATGCCTTTCGGGGCATAGGCCTTTATGTCGGAAGTGTTGTTATAACCAGATTTACCGGTCAGCCGCTTGCTCTTGCCTTTGAAAAGCGACTTAAGGCTCTCGGAATAAAGACCTACCGACATTATCCCATTTCCGATTATCCGGCAAACATTCCGCACATAGTAAGCGAGGACGGCTTCGGTAAAAACGAATATATCGAAACCGAACGCAGGCTTGTTATCGTTACCGCCCCTGGCCCGGGCAGCGGAAAGATGGCAGTCTGCCTTTCACAGCTGTATCACGAGCACAAGCACGGCATAAAGGCGGGATATGCAAAGTTTGAAACCTTCCCGATTTGGAATATTCCGCTGAAGCATCCGGTTAATGTGGCATACGAGGCGGCAACGGCAGACCTTAACGATGTTAATATGATAGACCCCTTCCACCTTGAGGCTTACGGCGAAACCGCCGTGAATTACAACAGAGATATAGAAATATTCCCCGTTCTCAGCGCAATGCTTGAGCGCATTATGGGAACCTCTCCCTATAAAAGCCCGACCGATATGGGTGTTAATGCCGCAGGTCTTGCCATTTGTGACGACGAGGCGTGCAGAGCAGCTGCAAACGCAGAGGTTATAAGAAGATATTATGCCGCACTTTGCAATGTCCGTCAGGGAATGGGCGAGCAATCGGAGGTTACTAAGCTTGAGCTGCTTTTAAATCAGCTCGGAATTTCCGCTTCGGACCGCAGTGTTGCGCTTGAGGCCAATAAAAAGGCAGAGCTTACCGGTGCTCCGGCAACGGCTATAGAGCTGCCTGACGGCAGAATAATCACGGGAAAGACCTCATCCTTGCTCGGTGCCTCCTCCTCAATGCTCTTAAACGCTATGAAGGAGCTCGGCGGTATTCCGGACGATATAGACCTTTTATCGCCTACGATAATCGAGCCTATACAGAGAATGAAAACCGAAATTCTCGGAAACCATAATCCAAGGCTTCATACAGACGAGGTGCTTATAGCCCTTTCGATATGTGCCGCAACCAATTCAACTGCAAAAAAGGCGCTTGACCAGCTTGAAAAGCTCAAGGGCTGCGAGGCACATTCAAGTGTTATTCTCTCAAGGGTGGACGAGCAAACCTTCCGAAAGCTCGGAATAAATCTTACAAACGAGCCTAAATATCAAACAAAAAAGCTTTTCCACGCTTAAATTGCAGGGAAAAGGACTGTAAAAGCTCAGCTCCCCGTTTCAGGGGAGCTGAAAATGCGTTGTTCGGAAACAAAATCATCAAAACGGCGCCGTTATGAGTGCCGAGCATAAGAGGTTAAATAAAATGGGATATGAATTTTTATTGGCACTTGCCCTTATTCTTCTTTTTACAAAGCTTTTCGGACTTATGACGGCTAAGGTTCATCTGCCGCAGGTTGTGGGTGCACTTATAGCCGGTGTGCTTTTAGGGCCGAGCTGTCTCGGCATTTTGAAGCAGACCGATTTTCTTACCAACACCGCCGAAATAGGTGTTATAATGCTTATGTTCCTCGCCGGAATAGACACCGATATGAAGGAGCTTAAGGAAACAGGTCCTGCCGCCTGCCTTATAGCCTGTCTTGGAGTTGCGGTCCCTATTTTGGGCTGCGGAGGAGTTTATCTTGCCTTCTTTTCGCATTCACACTTCGATTTTTCAACCCTGATGAGGGCCGCATTTATCGGAATTGTTTTTGCCGCAACCTCTGTTAGCATAACGGTTGAAGCCCTCAACGAAATGGGTAAGCTTAAAACGAAGGTGGGCTCTACCCTGCTGAGTGCCGCCATAATAGACGATATAATAGGAATAGTTGTTTTAAGTGTGCTTACCGGTATCGCCGGAAGCGGAAAAGGAAAAAGCGCCGTAGAGCTTAAAATTGCCGGCAAAACACTCTTTTCCTTTAAAGTCTCCGCTTCGTTAGAGCCGCTTATAGTTGCTGTTAAAATACTGCTTTTCTTTGTTTTTACGCTTGTTGTAGGGCTTGTTGTTTATCGAATCTTCAAAAATATAAGCATAAATCACGCTCATACAAGAAGACTGTCGGTATGGGCGCTGGCATTCTGCTTTATTATGGCATATCTTGCCGAAAAGCTCTTCGGTGTTGCCGATATAACCGGCGCCTACTTTGCGGGAGTTATACTCTGCAATTTAACCGATATGCGTAAATATGTCGCAAAAAAGGTAACTGCGGCATCATATCTTGTGTTTACTCCTGTTTTCTTTGCCGGAATAGGACTCAAAACAAACCTTTCGGGGCTTAACCTTAAAATTCTGCTGTTTGCGCTCGCACTTTTTGCCGCCGCCGTTTTAACTAAGATCATCGGCTGCTCAGTAGGCGCAAAAATATGCAAAATGAATAATAAGGACTCTCTTTGCGTGGGAGTGGGAATGGTGGCAAGAGGCGAGGTTGCCCTTATGGTTGCACAAAAGGGTATGGATGCGGGCTATATTCCGCCCGATATTCTGCCGGCAATAGTATTTTGTGTTATCTGCGCCGCCCTGATAACGCCTGTTCTCTTAAAGCTTTCCTTCGGCAAGGACAAGCCCTCCGACGACGACTGCTCCGAGCAGCCCGACGGCATTGATACCGCCGATGCTTTTTAATTCGGGGAATAAAGCCTTAAAAGCTCCGCAAAATACGGCGTAAGACCGTATTTTGCGGAGCTTGCTTACCTTATAGCTCAGTTACCTGCTTGTTCACCCTCCGGCTCTATAAGAATTGCAAGGGTTCCCTTTAAAACGCCGATGACAGTCTCTCTGCCGCAAAAGCGGTTGCTGACACCGATTGGAAAGGTATTTTTAAGACATTTGTTTGAAATTTCATATTCCGCACCGCTTATTGAAACACCCTCTGCGGTGCCGTCAAAGGAAAACACCGAAAATCCGCCGACTCTATCGGTAAAGACTACGCCTTCGTCTGTTATAAAAACGGCCTCGATGCCCTCGCCGTAAAGCGTTATTTGTGCGCCCCTTTTACTGTAGCAGGCGGCAAGCTGTAAATTTGCCATGGTATGAGAAAGCCTGCCGCCCAAAGCGCCGTAAACGCAAAAACGGCGATAGCCCATATCAAAGGCGGTTTTTAGTGCAACGCCGACATCGGTATCGTCCTTTTTGACCGGAATCCTTATGACTTTTTCACCTTGAGGAACAAATCCGAGTGAATCGAAATCACCGATGATAAGGTCGGGCTTAAGACCGAGCGCCTGAACCGACAAAAGCCCGCCGTCTGCGGCTATTATAAGGTCATCCTTACTCGGAACGGATAAAATTTTATCGCTTTTAAGAGCACCGAAAATGTAACAGGTATTCATAGCTTATCTGTTGTCTCCCTCTCTTAAAAGGCGGTTAAAGAGGTCCGCCCTTGAAAGAAGAACAACCGCCAAAACCGTAATCACAAGCTCAGGCAGCATATATGCGCCGTTATAGCAAAGGGAGTACAGCACAGGGTGATTTATCCACGACCTGCCGAAGGCTACAAATTTATCGAGATTTGTCCAAAGAATAAAGCCGGATAAAAAGTGAGCGGCAAAGCGAAGTGAAACGGCAAGCGCTGTTCCGAGGCAAATACCCGCATTGCCCTTTTTGCGAAATACACCCGCAAGTCCGATAACGGTAAAGGCGAGAAGATAATCGAGAAAAATCGCACCGATTAGAATTTCGGGTGTAAGACCCCAGCTCATAAGGTCGGTAAGACCGAGCGCCAGCTGAACGAGTGAGCTTAAAAAGCCGGCACCGAGCCCCCACCCTATGCCGTATGTCACCGAAACGGCAACCACGGGAAGCATTGAAAGCAGTGTTATGCTTCCGCCGAAGGGCATTTTCCATATTTTAATCATACTAAGCACTGCCGCAAGAGCTGTCATAACAGCGGTAAAGGCAATTTTCTTTAAAATTTTGTTTTTCATTATCATTTTCCTTTCCTAAAATAACCGAAACGCCGCAGGAGATAACCTGCGGCGTTTAACAACACATCCTCAATCCGTGCTTATTTCCTACGGCGGCATTATCCGCATCAGGTTATCGGTCGAAGCATCAGCCGCAGAGCGGCAGCCCCCTCTCAGCCCGACTTAATCGAGCTCCCGAACGGTATTCAGTTTCTACAGACGACGGCAGATGCCGCCGCTTTTACAAAATCATTGCAATGATTGCGGATAAAGCTGTAAATATAAGCTTATCCACGGATATTATAAGCCCAAGCTGCCTGTTTTGTCAATAAGAAAAAACAAAATCAGTCTGTTTTTTCAAGCTCTTCAAGCTCCCTTGCTTGTGCAATTCGCTTTTTCGAGGGCTTGCCGAAGGCGTAAAGCTTTATTATAACAAAGGTTATCGGCCCCCCTGCGGTTGAAGCGATAAAGGTACCCCAAAACTGCCCGAGCTTCAAATAATTAAGGGTTAAAAAGCCGAACAGAAAATAAATTATGAAGTTCGGAATATATGAAATCAAAAACCTGATATATCTGTTAAAATCGGGCTTTGCCTTGAAAATAAAGCTACAGGTGAGAAAAAACGCTATCGTAAGCCCTATTGCATAGCCGATTATTTGAGCTATATTTTTTTGCTTTACAATGTGACTTGCTATCCACGAAAAAAGACTGTCGTTAAAGCAGTTTACGCAGCCGAGCAGGCAAAACTCGATAAATTTTTTATTTACAAAGGTTGCTTTAAGAGCTGTAACACCCTTTAAAAGACCGTTACCCAGCACCTTGGCGCAATTTTTAACCCCGCCGTCTCTCAAGGCTTCACCTCCTATTTCCCTATATGCACAGCCGCTTTGAAAAGCCTGCTGCTGTTATCAGCAATTGTAGCACAATTTGCGACAAATTACAAGATTATTGTTGACAACACGAACCGATTGAGGTAAAATTGAACGGTAGGCTGACGATAGCTGAAATGTTTCCGTAGCTCAGTTGGATAGAGCGACCGCCTCCTAAGCGGTAGGTCGGAGGTTCGAATCCTCTCGGGAACGC
>CAYLQF010000080.1:0-6540 GCA_964385735.1 uncultured Ruminococcus sp.
CCGTACTCCTCAACCGCTCTGCGATAAAACTCATCAAAGTTTTTACCCGGAGTACGAACATCAATATAAAAGACATAAACCTCTGTATCGGGATATTTATCCCTGATGAGCATAGCATGCTTAGCGGTATACATACAGCATATCTTCGAGCAATATTCTTTGCCCTTTTCGCTGCACGCATCACATCTTGAGCCTACACATTGAACAAAAACTATTGTATGCGGATGCTCACCATCGGAAGGGCGAAGAAGCGTTCCGCCGGTAGGCCCTGCAGCGTTCATAAGACGCTCAAGCTCCAAGGAGGTTATAACATCCTTAGACTGAGAATATGCGAATTCATCAAATTTTTCTACGGAAATGGGATTAAATCCGGTTGCAACAACAATAGCACCGTACTTCTCTTCAACAAATTCGTCCTTAGCCTCATAATCGATAGCACCAACGGTACATACCCTTGAGCATACCCCGCATTTTCCGGTTTTAAGCTTTGTACAATAGTTAGGATCTATTGTTGCAACCTTCGGAACAGCCTGAGCAAAAGGAATATATACCGCATGACGGTTATCCATTCCGAGATTAAACTCATTAGGAACATTTTTTTGCGGACACTTCTCGGTACAAAGACCGCAGCCGGTGCAAAGGTCTTCCTTTACATACCTTGCTTTTTTCTTGATAGTTACATCAAAATTGCCGACAAATCCCTTGATCTGTGTAACCTCGGAATATGAGAATATTCTTATTCTATCATTCTGAGCTACATCAACCATTTTAGGGGTTAATATACAAGCGGCGCAATCAAGTGTGGGGAAGGTTTTATCAAGTTGAGCCATTTTACCGCCTATTGTGGGCTTAGTCTCAACTATATCAACCGGAAAACCCGCATCTGCTATATCGAGTGCCGTTTGTATGCCTGCTATTCCTCCGCCTATAACGAGTGCCCTTTTGGTAACCGGAGACTCTCCGGGGGTTAAAGGAGCATTAAGATTAACCTTTGCAACGGCAGCCTTTGCAAGAATTATTGCCTTCTCGGTTCCTATAGGCATTTCTTTATGCACCCATGAGCACTGCTCCCTTATATTTGCAATCTCAACCATATAAGGATTAAGACCTGCTGCCGCTGCTGTTTTGCGGAAGGTTGCTTCATGCATACGAGGCGAGCATGAGCAAACAACAATGCCTGTGAGCTTATATTCTTTGACAGCATCGATTATCATATTTTGACCGGCTTGTGAGCACATATATTGATAGTCCGTGGAGAAGACTACACCCGGCTCTGACTCTATAGCCTTTGCAACTGCTTTAACATCTACCGTGCCCGCTATATTTGTGCCGCAATGACAAACAAATACACCTATTCTCTGCATAATATCTTCCCCTTCCTACTTAGAATATTTCCTCATTGCGCTGACAATCGCTTGCTGAGGAAGCTCATCGTTTATCATATCGGGAATATCATTTGCGGTTATATGATTATTTCCCTTTTGTCTTATTACTTCAAGCCTTACAGCCTCGATAATCTTAGCAGGCTCAACACCCCTCGGACAACGGTCAACACAAGCAAAGCAAGAAAGACACTTATACACCGATTCCGATTTCATAAGTGTTTCTATATCACCGTTTTCAACCATATAAACAAACTGATGAGGATGATATTCCATTTCGTCATAAGAAGGGCAGGTTCCCGAGCATTTACCGCAGCGCATACACTTGAGCGGATTTACCCCGCTTGCTCTTACAATCTGTTCTTTTAAAAGCTCAGCCTTATTAGGCATACTATTCCTCCTTTACGCCGAGAGCTTCTGCTAAAAGCTCGGTAAAATACACAACCGGTATGTCGCTTCCGTTGTGTACTAAATTATATTTGCACAGCGGGCAAGCCGTTACGGCAAGCTCGGCGCCGTGAGCGGTCGCACTGCTAATAACAGCATTGCTTTTCTTCTTTGCAAGCTCAGGAGCTTCAACAGCAACATATCCGCCGCAGCACTCATTTCTGTAGGGATATATTACAGGCTCTGCACCGATAGCTCTTATGAATTCTTCCATAACCTTCGGATTTTCGGGATCGTCAAACCCCATAACCCTTGAAGGGCGTAACAGCAAGCAGCCGTAATATGCCGCTATTTTTTTACCCGTTAGCGGATTAACAACCTTTTCCTTGATTTTATCAAAGCCGATTACATCTCGCAGAAGCTCGAAATAATGCATAACCTTCGCTTCGCCGTTATAAGGCTCTCTTTTTTCCTTATCCTGAGAAAGATAAAGATTTACTCGACTTTTAAAATCCTCATCATTCAAAATTTGATAATTCGTCTGTTTGATAACATTGTGGCAGGCAGAGCACACCGTAACAAGCGGGCGGTTTTCGTCTTTTGCGGAAATAAGAGCACGAACACTTGACAGCTTAGAAGCTATCTCGTCTCTATTACTTGAAAAGACACCGCCGCAGCATTGCCAATTTTCTATTTCACAAAGCTCAACACCTAAAACCTCAGCACATCTGCGAGCATAAAGGTCAAGCTGCTTTGCCTTGGTACGGAGAGTGCAGCCCGGAAAATAGCTGACTTTCATTACTTACCTCCGATTATACCATTTCTTCCGGATGGAAAACCTCGTCGAATTTTTCTGCTGTAAGAAATCCGAGTTCAACGCAGGCTTCCCTTAAAGAAATATTGTCTTTAAACGCTTTTTTTGCAGTTTTTGCGGCATTCTCATATCCGATATAAGGATTAAGAGCAGTAACCAGCATAAGTGAATTATAAAGATTATGATGCATTTTATCCTTATCTGCCGTAATACCTGTTGCGCAATTATTTGCAAAGGAAACAACTGCCTCGGCAAGAAGCCTTGCCGATTGAAGGAAGTTATAAGCCGTAACGGGCATAAAAACATTAAGCTCAAAATTGCCCTGTGATGCCGCCATTGAAACCGCAACATCATTACCCATAACCTGAACCGCAACCATAGTTACAGCCTCGCACTGTGTCGGATTAACCTTACCCGGCATTATTGAAGAACCGGGTTCGTTTTCCGGAATATGTATTTCGCCAAGTCCGTCTCTCGGACCAGATGCAAGCCAACGAACATCGTTTGCAATCTTCATCATATCGCAGGCAGCTGCCTTTATCGCACCGTGCGCAAAAACTATCTCATCTTTTGAGGTAAGCGAATGAAATTTGTTGGGCGCCGTTACAAAGGGCTTGCCGGTAAGCTCTGAAGCCTTTTGAGCAACAAGCTCGGAAAAGCCTTTGGGAGCGTTAAGACCCGTGCCCACAGCTGTTCCGCCGAGTGCGAGCTCATAAAGCGGAGCCACAGCTGATTTTAAAAGCTCAACATCACGCTCTAAGCTTGATCTCCAACCGGAAATTTCCTGACTGAATTTGATCGGTGTTGCATCCTGAAGGTGTGTTCTTCCCGATTTAACTATTCCATCGTTTTCAGCTTCAAGCCTTTTGAATATATCTATTAAAAGCTTTAGTGACGGTATAAGCTTATCCTCTATAGCTATTACTGCGGAAATATGCATTGCTGTGGGGAAAGTATCATTGGAGGACTGGCTCATATTGATATCGTCATTCGGATGGCAAAGCTTTGCTCCCGCAATTTGATTTGCCCGATTGGCTATAACCTCATTGGCATTCATATTAGATTGTGTGCCGGAGCCTGTTTGCCAAACAACAAGGGGAAAATGATCATTTAGAGAGCCGGAAATCACCTCATCGCAGGCCTTAGTTATTGCGGAAAGCTTTTCAGCCGTCATTTTTTCAGGTCTTAGCTCCGCATTTGCCAAGGCAGCCGCTTTTTTGAGTATACCGAATGCGTGTGTTATCTCTCTCGGCATAGTTTCAATATCAACGCCGATTTTAAAATTCTCATGACTTCTTTGAGTTTGTGCTGCCCAAAGTCTATCAGCGGGAACCTTCATTTCACCCATAGAATCATGTTCAATACGGTATTCCATTAGTATCGCACTCCTTAAATCTCAAGATTATCGATAACTTCTTTTAGAGTCGCAGCACTTTTTTGAAGCTTTAAAACCTCATCATCTGTAAGAGAAACATTAACCTTTCCTCTTACACAATTATTGCCTATAAGGTTAAGTGTACTGAGGCAAACATCGTCAATTCCGTATTCACCGTGCATCATCGTAGAAACGGTCATTGTTGTGTCCATACATCCGAGCAAGCATTTGCATATATGACATACCGAAACGGAAACCGCATAGAAGGTTGCACCCTTACGGGCTATAACCCTCGCTCCGGACTTTCTTACATACTGTTCAATATCATTAAGGTCAAGAACAGGATTTTCAATATCCGGAGTATTTATAAGATTATTACACTGGTTAATGGGAACATTAGAAATATTAGCAACCGACCACGGAATAAAGGAAGAGTCACCGTGTTCACCGAAAACATATGCATGAACATTGCTTTGACTTATATTATAATATTCCGAAAGCCTTGAACGCAGACGGGCGGTGTCGAGAATTGTTCCAGAACCGATTATTCTGTTTTCCGGTATACCCGAATGCTTACAGAAAGTATATGTAAGTATATCAACCGGATTACTTACGATTATGTATGTTGCATCGGGAGCATATTTTGTTATCTCCGGTATAATCGATTTTGTTATATTAACATTGGTCTGAGCAAGCTCAAGCCTTGTTTGACCCGGTTTTCTTGCTATACCTGAGGTTAATATAACTATATCTGAGCCCTCGGCGTCACGGTAGCTTCCGGCGTAAACCGAAGAAGCACTGCAAAACGGGGTTCCCTGCCTAATATCAAGCGCCTCTCCAAGGGCTTTTTCGTTATTTATATCAATCATAACGATATCCGAAGCAATGCCCATAACTGTAAGCGTATAAGCTATCGTTGAGCCTACACTACCTGTCCCGATAATTGAAATTTTGTTCATAATACACCTTCCATATTACATTTTCCTACATATTATATCACAGCTTGACCGATTTGTGAACTATAACTTTTATATATCGGTATTCTATTTATCGATATACCCTGTTTCGATTTCATTTTGAGGTATAATATCGTAAAAAATCTGTTTGTAAAACAATTTTGTAGCCGCTTGTAGGTTGTTTGTTTGCGTAAGTATCCACATCAGCTTTGTAACGCAGGCCTCGGGTGTCATATCAAAAGCTTCGAGTATACCGTATTTTTCAAGGCTTTCACCAACTTCGTATACAGAAAGGTCAGTTCCCTCTCTTTGAACCTGAGTTGTCATAACTATTATTTTGCCGCTTTCGGAGGCATTGGTAGCAATCTTCTTGAAGCTGCCATACGCCGGTAAGCCTCCGACCCCGAAGGATTCTATGACAACCGCTTTATGATTATTGACAGCGTACTCAAAAAAGCCTTCATCCATTCCTGGGGTAAGCTTTATTATACACACACTCGAATCAAGCTTTTGAAAAAATACAGTATCTTCAACAACCGGACTAAAATATATTCTGAGCGAATTATTGAGTACTGAAGCAATCGGCGGGTAATTTGGACTTGAAAAAGCCTCAAAGCTTTTCGAACGCACCTTTCTCGCTCTGCTACCTATAAGAACATTTCCACCGAACACCACAAGAACACCACAAAGTGATGACGATGCGCATATAAAGCTGTCAATTAAATTTTGCTTTGAATCTGTCGTATCAAATCCGATTGGCTTTTGCGCTCCGGTTATTACTATCGGCTTTTTGCTATTTTGAATAAGATACGAAAGTGCACTTGCGGTATAAGCAAGGGTATCCGTTCCGTGAGCAATTACAAAGCCGTCGTACTTATCATAATTCTTACTGATTTCCTTGGCGATTTGCTGCCAATGCCAAGATGTAATATTAGTACTGTCTAGAGTGAAAAGCTGAACCGCATCAACCAAACAAAAATCGGAAATCTGTGGAATATGAGATAGCAACTGTTTTGCATTAAGCGCCGGAGAAAGCGCCTCGCCGTTAATTTCAGAAGCTATTGTTCCACCTGTACCTATAAAAAGAATTTTTTTCACAAATAATCACACCCTGTCATATTGTAGCACATTTACGATAATTTTTAAAGAAAAAAACTTTTCTAACAAAAAAATAATGCCGTAAAAAACCGAAGTTATTTTACGGCATATTAAGGTGCGAGATACTTTTTCAGTGAGAATTAACAGAGGCGTCAACTGTAGTGCTGTCGGTATCTCTGAACAAAAGAGATATACACCAAATTGCGGCAAGAGCGATTATAACATAAATTATTCTGCTGATGATTGCCCCCTGACCTCCAAATATCCATGCTACAAGGTCAAATTTAAACAGACCCACCAAGCCCCAATTAATACATCCGATTATCGAAAGTGCAAGGCAAATTTTATCAAAAACATTCATAGCTGTTCCCTCCTTTATTTTATTATGTGCAAAAAAATCTATAGAATTCAAAAGCAGCTTATTCAATACAAGGCGTCTACCGGCTTTTGCCGACAGACGCCTTCGCTTAAGAAAATTTGATTCCCAAATTACTTCATGCTGTTTTCATAGGACTCGATCATTTTCTT
>CAYLQF010000081.1:0-6493 GCA_964385735.1 uncultured Ruminococcus sp.
TAGTCTGATTGTGCCGTCTATGCTTACGATATATTTTAGGCTGTTTGCTTTAAATCCGACAGCCTACTTCGGGCTGCCTTTAAATTTCCCTTACAAATTCGCCTATACGGGTGATAGCCTCGATTATATGCTCGTTGCTGTAGCAATATGAGGCTCGAACAAAGCCTTCTCCGCTCTTACCGAAGGCTGTACCCGGGACAATAGCCACATGCTTTTCCTGTAAGAGCCTTTCGCAAAATTCATCGCTTGAAAGACCGGTTGATTTTATGCAGGGAAAGGTATAAAAGGCCCCCTTAGGCTCTCTGCAGGTAAGACCAATGCTGTTAAAGCCCTCTGTCATAAGCAATCTGCGGCGGTTATACTCACGATGCATTTCTTCAGCCTGCTCATCACAGGACCTAAGCGCCTCTATGGCGGCGTATTGCGATGTCGTCGGAGCGCACATTATGGCAAATTGATGTATTTTTGTTATTTGCTTTATTATCGGAGCCGGACCGCAGGCAAAGCCGAGGCGCCAACCTGTCATAGAAAAGGACTTGGAAAATCCGTTTACAATGACTGTGCGCTCTGCCATTGTATCAACCGAGGCGGCGCTTATATGTGGCTTGCCGGTAAAGGTAAGCTCTGAATATATTTCATCCGAAATAACTATAATATTTGTATCCTTTAAAACGGCTGCGATTTTTTCAAGGTCCTCCTTTTCCATAACTGCGCCTGTTGGGTTACAGGGGTAGGGAAGAATGAGGATTTTCGTTTTATCGGTTATTGCCGCCTTAAGAGCCTTAGGTGTGAGCTTAAAATCATCCTCTGCCTTGGTTTCTATTATAATCGGCTTTCCGCCGGCAAGCAGCGTTATAGGCTCATAGCAGACATAGCTCGGCTGCGGAATTATAACCTCGTCACCCGGATTTATAAGCGCACGGACGGCGGCATCTATGGCCTCACTCCCGCCGACGGTTATCAGAACCTCGCTTTTCGGGTCATAGGCGGTGTTATATTTGCGCTTAAGATATGCCGAAACCTCTTCACGAAGCAGAGATATACCGCTGTTTGCCGTATACTTCGTTTTCCCCTTTTCAAGAGAGGCAATGCCCGCTTTTCTGACCTGCCACGGAGTTTGAAAATCCGGCTCACCGACGCCTAACGATATAACATCATCCATAGTTGCGGCAATATCAAAAAACTTTCTTATGCCCGACGGCTTTATTTCGGTTACGGTACTGCTTAAAACCGAGGAGTAATCTATCATAATAAGAACTGCCCCCTGTCATCCGTTTTACGGTCTGAAAAGGAAAGGTCAAGCTCCTTATATCTTCTCATAACAAAGTGTGTTGTTGTTGATGTTACGGAATCAATAGTAGCAAGCTCTCTTGAAACAAATCTTGCAACATCCTGAAGAGTTTTACCCTTTACAACAACATTAAGGTCGTACACACCCGACATAAGATAAACGGATTCAACCTCCGGATAGGAGGCAACTCTCTCTGCAACCTCTTCAAAGCCTCGATCGGCCTTAGGAACAACATTCAGCTCAATTATCGCCGAAACGCAGGCGTCCTCGGTCTGCTCCCAGTCTATAACCGCCTTGTAGCCTCTGATTATACCCTGCTTTTCATATTCCTTTATTTCTTTCCTTACTTCAGACTCGGTTTTTCCGAGCATTGCGGCAAGCTGGGCATCGGTATATCTTGCGTTTTCGGCAAGAAGCTTTAAAAGTTCAGATTTCATCATAAAAACTCCTCCTATAATAAAACGCCCCAAGGCAGAATAAAATCTGCCTCAGGGCGAACCTAATCAAAGTAAAATAAGTCCGTGTTACCACCCGAGCTTCGGCTGCAAAATCGCAACCGCACTCTCACGCTCTGTAACGGGAGCGAGCCGACCTTCCCTTTCGGGCGCAACTTAAAAGAGAGCTTCGCACCTTTGCCTCGCCGAAGGCTTACACCGACCGCCTACATCTCTTAAGACGAGCTTCAAAGGGCTACTTATTCTTTTGCACAGTCTTTAAACAAACTTATGATACTATATTTTTTCGATTTTGTCAAGCTAAACGGAAAGGTCTTCGACAATAAGCTCTCGGACACAGTTATCCTCGGCTTTCCTTGCATCTCTTATATTGAAGAATTTTTCGGCAACAGAGGGGAAGAGAGCGTAGCTTAAAACATCCTCCTCGCTTTTTCCTATTCCCTTTGATCGCATTTCATCCGCATAGCCTTTAAGCTCCGGCTTAATAAGGTCTGCGGGACGGCAGGTTATAACCTCATCATCGCCTATGCATTTTTTCCTTACCTCTTCGTTTACCTCTGCCGGAAGCGCACCGTATTCGCCCTTAAGCATACCCTTTGATTCCTTGGGAACCATCTTATAGCGTTCGCCGGAGAGAACATTCATAACCGCCTGAGTACCTACTATCTGACTTGTCGGTGTAACCAGCGGAGGATAGCCGAAGTCTTTTCTTACCCTCGGAACCTCTGCGAGAACCTCGTAATATTTATCCTCTGCTCCCGCCGCCTTAAGCTGCGAAATAAGATTTGAAAGCATACCTCCGGGAACCTGATAAATTAAGGTTTTTGTATCAACATTTAAAACCTTCGGGTCAAGTATACCGTCAGCCTTCATCTTGTCGGCAACCTTGCGAAAATATGCCGCAAGGTCATTAAGTGCGGTAAGGTCAAGACCGGTATCTCTCGTCGTTCCCTTAAGTGTTGCCACGAGAGCCTCGGTTGCGGGCTGTGATGTTCCGTTTGCAAAGGGAGAAAGTGCGGTATCAACTATATCAACGCCCGCCTGAACAGCCATAAGATAGGTCATATCGCCGGTTCCGGTCGTATTGTGGGTATGAAGATGAATGGGAGCCTTAACACTTTCCTTAAGGCGCTTTACAAGCGAATAAGCATCAAACGGGAGTAAAAGATTTGCCATATCCTTTATGCAAATTACATCCGCACCCATATTTTCAAGCTTTTTTGCAAGCTCTACAAAATAATCCTCGTTATGAACGGGACTTACGGTGTAGCTTATCGCAGCTTCGCATATTCCACCGTATTTTTTGCAGCTTTTTATTGCTTGCTCTAAATTCCTCACATCGTTTAAGGCATCGAATATTCTTATAACATCTATTCCGTTTTCAATCGATTTTTTAACGAATTCATCAACAACATCATCGGCATAATGCTTGTATCCGAGCAGATTTTGACCTCTAAGCAGCATTTGGAGCTTTGTGTTGGGCATATGCTTTTTTAAGGTGCGAAGCCTTTCCCAAGGGTCTTCGTTTAAAAAACGCATACAGGCATCAAAGGTAGCTCCGCCCCAACATTCGATAGACCAATAGCCCATTTTGTCAAGCCTTTCGAGAGAGGGTAGCATATCTTCTATACGCATTCTCGTAGCAGCCTGGGATTGATGAGCATCTCGCAAGACGGTATCGGTTATATAAAGCTTTTTGTTTTCCATAGATAATTGCCTCCTGTC
Source organism: uncultured Ruminococcus sp. (assembly GCA_964385735.1). Classification (GTDB taxonomy): domain Bacteria; phylum Bacillota; class Clostridia; order Oscillospirales; family Acutalibacteraceae; genus UBA737. The sequence continues at coordinate 3,472 of CAYLQF010000081.1, forward strand.
AGCCGAAGAGAGCTATAAGCGCACCGGCGGCAATAGCCGAGCCGATAACACCTGCAACATTCGGACCCATTGCGTGCATAAGCAGGAAATTCGAAGGATTTTCCTGCTGACCCACGCTTTGCGAAACACGGGCTGCCATCGGTACTGCCGAAACGCCTGCTGAGCCGATAAGCGGATTTATTTTGTTTTTGGTAAAAAGATTCATAAGCTTTGCGAGCAAAACTCCGCCTGCGGTGCCGAGCGCAAAAGCACAAACACCCATAGCAAGTATTTTAAGGGTATCGGTATTAAGGAAGGCTTCGGCAGTTGCGGTAGCTCCGACAGATATACCGAGGAAAATCGTAACAATATTCATAAGCTCGTTTTGTGCGGTTTTGCAAAGCCTTTCGGCAACTCCAGATTCCTTCCAAAGATTTCCGAGCATAAGACAGCCTACAAGCGGCGTTGCGGAAGGAACGAGCAGAGCTACGAAAACGGTAACAACTATCGGGAATATAATCTTTTCCTTTTTAGAAACCTGCCTTAATGCCTTCATTTCTATCATACGCTCTTTTTTGGTTGTGAGAAGCTTCATAATAGGAGGCTGAATAACCGGAACAAGAGCCATATAAGAGTAAGCCGCAACGGCTATCGGTCCGAGCAGGTTAGGCGCAAGCTTTGAGGTTACGAATATGGCGGTAGGACCGTCTGCACCGCCTATAATTCCTATCGAGGAAGCCTCTTTTCCGGTGAATCCGAGATATATGCAGCCTATAAAGGTTACGAAAATACCTATTTGTGCGGCTGCTCCGAGCAAAAGCGATTTCGGATTTGCTATAAGCGGACCGAAATCCGTCATAGCACCTATGCCTATGAATATAAGGCAGGGGTAAATGCAGGTTTTAACACCTATATACAGAAAGTCGAGCAGACCGCCGTTGGACATTATATATCCGTAGCTGTGGTAGTGTGCTCCGCCCTCTTTCATAAATTCTGTCCAAAGCTCACTGTTGTAAAGACCTGCACCGGGAAGATTGGTAAGCAGCATTCCGAACGCAATACCTATAAGAAGCAGCGGTTCGAATTTCTTGTGTATGGCAAGCCAAAGCAGAAAAAGAGAAATAACTATCATTACAAGGTATTTCCAATTTTCCGCAAAGTTGCCGAAAAGCATATAAAATCCGGTTTGCTTGCCGAATTCAACAAGTTTATCTAACATTTCGGTTCTCCTTATTTCAAACTGAATTTTAAGCCAGCGTGCAGAGAACCGCTCCTGTTTCGACGGAGGAGCCCTTTGAAATTACATTTGAAGCGACACCGTCGCACGGAGCCATAATTTCGTTTTCCATTTTCATAGCCTCGAGTATCATAAGAACATCGCCCTTTTTAACCGAGGAGCCGTTCGAAACATTTACCGAAAGAATAGTTCCGGGCATAGGGCAACTAATGGTTGTTGCGCCTGTCGGTGCTGTAGGGGCTACGGGAGCAGCCGGAGCGGCTGCCGGCGCTTCCTTGGCGGAAGCTGTGCTAATGCTTGCGGCGTCAACCGCTTCGAGAGTGATTTCGTATGCTGTACCGTTAACGGTAACCTTATAAGTTTTCATATTTTAAACCTCTTTTTTCTAAGCTTATAATTTTTTGAATGAAAGTATCCTTAATGCCGAAACCTCGGTTCCCATATCCTCTGCGCAGACTGCCGCAACGGCCGCAATTATTTCTTTGCGGTTTTCGTTTGAAGCAGTAGCTGCCGGAATCGCCCTTTCGGTCGCCTTTTCGGGCTTCTTGTTGCCTATGCTGCAAAAAGCGCCTATTATTTTGCAAAGGATAATTATTGTTATGAGCCCTACAAAAACCGTGCCCATACCCATACAAACAACGAACCATGTCGGTATATCGTCACCGGGGACCTGTGCGGCAGCCGCCGCTGCGTTTAACAATGAGATATTTTGCACTTAAATGCACCTCCCTGAAGCCTTCAAGTAATATTTTATTAAAAGCTTAATCAAACTGATTATATTATAATCGGTTTTTTTACTCAATATCCGCAGAATATTATTAGCTTTTAATTAACATATTTTAACACATCTTAACAAAATCTTAATATCCATACTGTGTCCGGTAACAAAAATACTTAAATAAAATATTATGTTATATAGATGTCCATAAAACATAGAAGGAGTAATTGCTATGAACAGTTCAGGCGCCCAAAGCAGCTGTGAATATTCGGGTAACAGCTCAGATATTTTAACAATGGCATTTTTGGAAATACAACCGCTCGATGCGGTTTACAGTCTATCCGAAGCATTTAATTCGGGAACGCTTTTTCCCGATCTTAACAAGCCGTTGCTTGTAGGAGGTGAAAGAGGATGAACGAGCGGGAAGCTATGGAGCGCAGACTTAACGAAATCGCTTTTGCAATTCATGAGCTTGTTCTTTTCTTAGACACTCATACCGAATGTGAAAAGGCACTTTCGTTGCTTGAAAGCTATAAAGGAATGTATAAGGAGCTGCTTGAAGCCTATAAGAATAAATACGGCACCCGCATACTCACTTATAACGATCCTAATGACAATACACGGTGGCTTTGGGCAGAGGGCCCGTGGCCGTGGGAAAACAATGAAGGGGAGTAATGCAAAATGTGGCAATATGAGAAAAAATTGCAATATCCTGTTAAAATCAAAACATCCAATCCCGCTCTTGCAAAAATAATAATAAGTCAATACGGCGGGCCTGACGGAGAGCTCGGCGCCTCCTTGAGATACCTTTCGCAACGATATTCTATGCCTTATGATGATGTGCGTGCTGTTCTTACGGATATAGGTACGGAAGAGCTTGCTCATCTTGAAATGATAAGCGCTATGGTATATCAGCTTACAAAAAATTTAACGCCGGAGCTCATAAAGAAATCCGGCTTCGATACTTACTTTGTCGACCATACGGCAGGTGTGTATCCGCAAGCCGCATCGGGTGTTCCGTGGAGTGCGGATTATATAGGAGTTAAGGGTGACATTATCGCAGACCTGCATGAAGACCTTGCAGCAGA
>CAYLQF010000082.1:0-6402 GCA_964385735.1 uncultured Ruminococcus sp.
ACCGAAAAGGTGCGTCGAAATCCGTATTCGGTAATTTTGTTTGACGAGATAGAAAAAGCTCATCCGGATGTATTTAATATTCTTCTTCAAATTTTAGAGGACGGTATTCTTACCGATTCGCAGGGAAGAAGGGTTGATTTTAAAAATACGGTTATAATTATGACCTCTAATGTCGGAGCCCGTCTTATAACCGAAAAAAAGGTTTCCTTCGGCTTTGGCGAGGCTGATGCAAGCGCTAAGGAAGAAGGCAATATTAAGGCAAGAGTGCTTTCGGAGCTTAAGGAGGCCTTCAGACCGGAGTTTTTAAACCGTGTTGACGATATTATCGTGTTTAAAAAGCTGACTGCCGAGGAAATCAAAAAAATAGCCTACGGTATGCTTAACGGCCTTGCAAAAAGACTTGAACCGCTTAACATTAAAATCGAGTTTACCGATCCTGCCGTTACTAAGCTTGCCGAGGCCGGCTTTGACCCGACCTATGGTGCAAGACCGTTGCGCCGAGAAATTCAGACCTCTGTTGAGGATGCACTGAGTGAACGGATACTTGATGGCAGCATTAAAAACGGAGACAGTATAAAATGCTGCGTTAAGAACGGCGAGCTTGAATTTGAGCGGCTGAGCTGATAAAAATACTGCCAAAGGCATATTTTGCCTTTGGCAGTGCTTGCGTTTGATACAAATGTAAAACGGAAAATGAAGCCCTACCGTTTAGTCGGGATTCATTTTCCGTTTTGTTTTCAAAGCCTTTTCTCTGAATTCACTCGGAGTATAACCGTAGTATTCGTGAAAGCTTCTTGTAAAATAGCAATGATCATTGAAGCCGCAGACAGAGGCAATCTTGTGAACATTTTCTGCGGTTTCCTTAAGCATATACTGTGCCTGCTCAAGACGGAGAATTTTAATATATTTCATAACCGAAAGTCCGGTAACGGCTTTGAATTTTCTGCAAAAATAGCTTTCGTCATATCCAAACTCTTTACTAAGAGTTTTGGTGTTTACTATATTCACAAAGTTTTCATTAACATAATCTATAATGGAGTTGAATTTATCTTCATTTGCCAAATCCGGCTTCTTCATAACGGTCAGGTTTCGATATAAGAGTCCGATAAGGGTATAAACCAAGCCCTGTAATCTTATTGAACCGGCGATGGCTTTTTGTGAGCTTGTGTTCAGTATACGCAAAAGTGTATCGGATATTTCGGGGTCTCTCGTGCGATTGTTAAAGAGAATTTGATTTGTTATGATGGGATTGATATATTTGTCAGAGGAGGGAGTTGAATTTTTAAGTATTGCCGGCTCAAACATAACACAGAAGTATTCCGAGCCGTTTTCTCCCGATATTCCCTGATGTAGCTGCTTCGGACATATTATTGCGATATCTCCAGGGAAAAACTCCTCCCATTTTTCGTTTATCATAAGCTTTAGGCTGCCCTTTAAAATATATAGGAATTCTATTCTTTCATGCCAATGCAGGGGAAAGCAGTTTTCAAACGGTTCTTTATTAAAGGATATAACCTTTACGGAGCTGTCGTTAAAAAAAATCGGCGTGATTTCTTTATATTTATCGAGCTTCAATTTCATTCCCTCCGGAAAAAGTCAAAATATTTAAAATTTATATAACAATTTTGACAATTGAACTAATACTTTATTATGATAACACAACACATAAAAATAATCAAGTCAAAATATTTATAACAATAGGCAAAATAGTTAAAGAAATTAACGAATCAGTTTGGTAAAATATCTTAGGATAAAAAATGTTGGAGTTGTGAGTAAATGAGATTTATAAAGCTTGATTCATACAAGCATTTAAGCCGTCAGGCTGCCAATATAATTTCCGCTCAGGTTATAATTAAGCCTAACAGCGTTTTGGGACTTGCCACAGGCTCTTCACCCCTCGGTACATATGAACAGCTCATAAAATGGTACGATAAGGGCGATATAGATTTTTCGGAGGTAACCTCTGTAAATCTTGATGAATATGTCGGTTTAAACGGTGATAACGAACAAAGCTATCGCTATTTTATGGAAAAAAACTTTTTCGAAAATATAAACATTGCGCCTGAGAACACCTTTGTTCCTAACGGAATAGCGGAAAATTTTGATGAAGAGTGCAAAAATTACGATGAGCGTATCAAGGCCTTGGGCGGAATAGACCTTCAGCTGCTCGGAATAGGAACAGACGGGCACATAGGCTTTAACGAGCCGGATGACTATTTTGTAAAAAGTACTCATATCGTCGACCTTCATAAATCTACCGTTGAAGCCAATTCACGCTTCTTTAACAGCGTGGAGGAGGTTCCGAAGCAGGCGATAACTATGGGAATGATATCAATAATGCAGGCTGATAAAATTCTTCTTATTGCTAACGGTAAGAATAAAAAAGAAATAGTAAATAAAGCCTTTTTCGGACCTATAACTCCGAGGATACCGGCATCTATCCTTCAGCTGCATAAGGATATAACCGTTATATACAGCGAGGAGTAGAGCTTAAATGTTTACAATAGGTGTTGACCTCGGCGGAACAAATATCGCCGCAGGGGTGGTTGAGCTGCCGCTTAAAATTTTAGGCAAGGCCTCGGTGAAAACGGGGCTGCCGGCTACTGCCGAGCAAATTTGCGACAGAATAGTTAAAGCGGTCGAGCTTGCGCTTTTGAAGGCGGATAAAACGCTTGAGGATATAGAATACATAGGAATAGGAAGCCCGGGCGCTGTTGACAATAAAGAGGGAATTGTCATATCGGCAAGCAATTTAAAGCTTAGCAATTTTCCCCTCGCAGCCTTAATAAGCGAGAAAACGGGTAAGCCCGTATATCTTGAAAACGATGCCAATGCCGCAGCTCTCGGTGAATATATTGCAAGTGGCGTAAATAATGATAAAAACAGTCTTATTGCCGTAACTCTCGGAACGGGTATAGGCGGCGGAATAATTATAGACGGTAAGCTTTATTGCGGTCATAAATTTTCCGGTGGCGAGCTTGGTCATATGGTTATAAATGCCCACGGCGAAAGGTGTGCCTGCGGCAGAAGAGGCTGCTTTGAGGCCTATGCTTCCGTAAGTGCCCTGATCGAGCAAACTATTCACTCAATGCTTAAGAATAAGGACAGTAAAATGTGGCAGGTTTCCGGCGGAAGTCTTGACAATGTAAACGGAAAGACCGCTTTTGACGCACTCCGTCTCGGTGATGGGGCTGCGGCAGAGGTTGTCGATACATACGCCGATTGGGTAGCTATAGGTATAGTTAATTTGATAAACACCTTCGGTCCGTCCGTGCTTTGTATATCCGGCGGTATTTCTAAGGAGGGCGAGGCTCTTCTCGGTCCGATAAGAAAGCATATCGAGCTTAATCATCCTGTTAACTGCCAAACCGAGGTTCGGGCTGCTGTTCTTGATAATGATGCGGGCATAATAGGTGCGGCGGCTCTTTTGAGGTTTAAGCAATGATAATAAATAATGCATTGCTTAACGGCAGATTTGTCAACATAAAGGCAACGAACGGTGTTATAAGTGAAATTACCGATAAAGTAACCGAAAAAGGCTTTGATGCCGGCGGTAATATTGTTATACCGGGCTTTATAGATGTTCACACCCACGGCTGTGTAGGTCTTGATACTATGGATGCCGATTTCAAAGAGATGTGCGAATTCTATGCCGCAAACGGCATTACCTCCTTTTTGCCTACCACTATGACAATGGACAATGCCTCTCTGAAAAGAGTTACGCAGGCAAAAACCGATTTTCACGGTGCAAATATTTTAGGCTTTCATTTTGAGGGGCCCTATATTTCAAGAAGTAAAAAGGGTGCTCAAAACGAGCTTTATATAAGAAATCCGTCTATTTCGGAATTTGAGCAGCTTGATAGGGTTAAAATGATAACTCTTGCGCCCGAGCTTGAGGGCAGTATGGATTTTATAAGGGCTGCTTCAAAAAAATGTGTGGTTTCTATAGGTCATACCGATTGTGATTGTCAAACGGCACTTAAGGCTATAGATAACGGTGCATTATGCCTAACGCATACCTTCAATGCTATGCCGCCTCTTCTTCATCGTAATGCGGGTCCTATCGGAGCGGCTGTTGAGAGGCGCATATATGCACAGCTTATATGCGACGGTCTCCATGTTTCCAAGCAGGCGGTTATTGCTCTTTACAGGATGCTCGGAGCTGACAGAGTTGTTTTAATAAGTGACAGTATCCGTTGTGCCGGCTTGGCGGACGGCGAGTATGAGTCCGGTGGCCTTAAGGTTATATTAAAAAACAATTCGGCACGCCTTACCGACGGTACCATAGCCGGTAGCTGCGCTACTCTTAGGGACTGCGTTAAAAAGGCTGTTGAATTCGGAATACCCTTTGAAGCTGCCGTCAGAAGCGCTACACTCACTCCCGCTGAGCTGCTCGGTGTCAGAAAGGGAAAAATAGCAGAGGGCTACGATGCGGATTTACTCATAATCGACGGTGACTTTAACATTAAAGCGGCCTTTATCGGCGGAGAAAAGTTTTAAGCCTTAGAAAGTAGGGGTAATATTGTATCCACTGTTTCTTAAACCGATTACAGAGGAGAAGCCGTGGGGCTCGGGAGAGCTTGCATATAAATGTGATTTTAAGTCCGGTGAGCTTGCGGCGGAAACAATTCTCCTTTCTTATTCCGAAAAAGCTATCAGTACAGTAAAAGACGGTATCTATAAGGGAAAAAGACTTAATGATGCTTTTGCCTTCGATAATCGCAAATTTCTCGGCGCAAGGGCAACAAAGCATACCTATTTTCCGTTGAGTGTAAGAATTTATACCGCTCAGTCTGACTCGCCGCTTTCGGTTCTTCCCGATGCTTCTTTTCTTAAACAATCCGGCGGTCACTGCTCAGGGGACCGGCTTTGGTATATACTTCACGCTGAGGAAAATTCTGAGCTGGTGCTCGGCTTTAACCGAAATTTGTCACACGGTGAGCTTGAGAACAGGCTAAAGGGTCCTGCTTTTGACGGTATTTTAAACCGTGTGCCTGTTAAAAAGGGTGATTCGGTATTTATACCTGCAAATGTGCCGTGTGCATTGGGCTCTGGTACGGCTGCTTTGGAGGTAAGGCGAAACTGTGAAAAATCCTTCTGTGTTGCTGATGTGTCAAACGGCTCATATAATTTAAGGGAGGATTTTCTGCAAAGCGAAATGCTTTCCCATCTTTCTCTTAAAGCGACTGGAGCCTCGGTGATAGCTCCCGCTTTTACCGATTCCGGCATAACCGAGCTTTACAGTGATAATCATTTCACAGTTTACAAAACTACGGTAAACGGTGAAACTGATATATATAATAAATTCAGTTTTATTTTTCTTTATGTTGCCGAGGGAAAGGCAGAGGTTTATTTTTCGGCAAAAAAGGAAAGATTTAAAAAAGGAGACGGAATACTCATTCCTGCGGGCATTCATGCAACAATGCTCGGGGAAGCGGATATTATCTGTGCTCAAGTATAATTATTTATCTTGCTTTCAAGTCTTGGGTTTTCCTATTGGCCCGAGCTTGAATATATAATTAAGATTGGTGTAGGGTTTAGTGGATTTTGCCTGTGCTTTTTATAGCCACCGTCTTAATTAGACGACAGCCGCCGATTTATTCGGTGGCGGTTTGTGTTTTTGATAATACAGTAATGTAAAAAGGAATGCTCGATTTTTGAAAAATTTTATAATTTTCGCTTTTTTCTCCTCAAAGGGTTATGTATTATTTGACATAACCCTTTAATTGTGGTAAAGTATTATTAAGAAAATATAATACTTTAATGTTATGGGTGATGTTAATGAAAAATATAGCAACTAAATGTGTTCAGGGCGGTTACGAGCCCAAGAACGGAGAACCGAGACAGGTTCCGATAATTCAGAGTACAACCTTTAAGTATGATACCGGTGAGCAAATGGGCAAGCTGTTTGATTTGGAAGCATCGGGATATTTTTATTCAAGGCTTCAAAATCCAACTGCCGATACGGTTGCTGCAAAAATCTGTGAGCTTGAGGGCGGAACTGCCGCTATGCTTACCTCCTCGGGAATGGCGGCTAACTTTTTGGCGCTCTTTAACATTTGTTCCTGCGGTGACCATATAGTTTCCTCATCGGCTATTTACGGCGGAACCTTCAATCTTTTGTCTGTTACTATGAAAAGAATGGGAATACGGGTTACATTTGTAGCTCCCGACTGCACAGACGAGGAGCTTGATGCGGCTTTTTGTCCCGAAACAAAGGCTGTTTTCGGTGAATCAATTGCAAATCCGGCACTCAGCGTTCTTGATATAGAAAAATTTTCAGCCGCTGCTCATGCTCACGGTGTTCCGCTTATAATTGACAATACATTTCCAACACCTGTCAATTGCAGACCGTTTGAATGGGGTGCGGATATTGTTACTCACTCAACAACAAAATATATG
>CAYLQF010000083.1:0-6321 GCA_964385735.1 uncultured Ruminococcus sp.
CCTCGTCAGAGGGAGGCTAATAGATCAACAAGCTAAGCACAAGCATATAGTCGGGTATCAAAGCTTTAAACTAAAACGAAAGCTATATACTCGTATTAAAAGAAAACCGACAGCCCAAGCAAAAGCCTATGGTCGGAAAGTAAAAACTTTAGCATATCTCCGTCAGCCTCCATCTGATGAGGGAGGTGTCACGGCTTTGCCGTGACGAAGGGAGAGAGCCGACTTAAGGGGAATAAAATGCTATAATGCAGCCTTTTCTAACTACCCCTCAGTCAAAACCGTTGGTTTTGCCAGCTCCCCTGACAAGGGTAGCCGAAAATGCTGCTCCTCATTTTGCTCGCTGCTTCAACCGTCGCCTCGGTCGGTGCTTCTAAGCTTCGCTTAGAGATTGCCACAGGCAATCCGCAACAAGGGGTGCCGAAAATAAACTTTGTCTACAGTCAAAGCTCGGCTTTAAATGCCGAGCTTTGGTGCTATGAAAAAGCCACTATGTCGCAATTATGTTTTTTCGGCGACACGAGCGTCGAAAAAACACCTTGTAAGCGAAAATCCGCTATACAAGCGGATTTTCAAGGGACAGGGGTGGTATTGGCGGGGAAAGAGTGCAGTCCGAAAAGCTTTGCTTTTCGTGCGAGCGGCTTCCCCGTCCAAGAGAGTGCGACCTTGTCGTCACTCTCTTCTCGGCTTTAAATGCCGAGCTTTGATTTTATTGTATTTAAATAGCTTGAGGGGGAAAGATTTTCATATCTTTTGAAAATGCGGCTGAAATAATGAACCGAATTAAAGCCCAGATCGTAGGATACCTGAGTTATGTTATGCTGACCGCTTCTGAGCATTATTTTAGCTTCCTTTATACGAAGACGGTTGACATAATCTATAACCGTTGTACCGTAAAATTCCTTAAAATTATTGCAAATAGTTGTTTTGTTGGTGTTAAAAAGAAAGCACAGCTCGTCTAAATTTATTGTTTTGGTAAAATTCGAATCTATATAGCTTTTAAGCTCACGCATTTTTTCCGGCTCATCCCTCTTTGTTTCGAGGGTTGAAACCTCAACCCTGCCTCTTATAAGAGAAATGAACAGCATTTCAAGCCTCAGTCTTATCATTTGGTCGGCTCCGAACGGATATACCGACTTCTTTTTCATATTTTTAAGATTCGGCACATCGTAAGGCGGAAGAAAAACCGTTCTGCCCTCTTTTATTATCTCGGTAAGCATTTTTATCAGCTCCGGAGAGAGGGTTACGGGATATTCGGAAAAGGTATCAAGCAGGGAGCAGTCGCACTCAAAGCCGATGATTATAACATTAGGCGCAACGGCGGCATTACAGTAAAGCGAATGAAGTTCATTTGCCTTATGTATTATCATCATGTCCTTTTTAAGCTGACCCTGAAAGCCCTCGGAGCTTACCTGAATTTCGCCGTTATCGACATAAACCAGCTCTCTGAAGGCGTGACGGTCGTTTTCGGTATGGTATTGCTTGCTGAATTCAAAATAATGAATATTGGCAAGCCTTGTTACGCTGAGCACATTTTCAAAGCCCTTTAAGTCGAATTCCATAAATTTTTTCCACCCCAATGTATTTTATCACAAAGCTTTGCTTTAATCAATATTAAATTTATTTAATATTGTGCAAAATGTTTTGAATATCAAATAAATACAAAAGCGACACTTCGTGATATTATAAGCATAGATAAATTGATATATGTTATCTTATCGGTTTATCATAAAAAACTATTATGGGTGATTTAAGCCCGATAAAATCAAGGAGCGAAAAAAATGAGCAGAATATGTATACCCGACAGCGAGTATAAGGAGAGAATTGCAAAGGCCGCAAAGCTTATTAAAGAGCGTGGGCTCGATGTAATGGTAGTTTCGAGCACAGAGTCCGACTATGCAAACGCAAGATATTTCAGCGGATTTTGGCCGCTTTTCGAGCGTGCCGGTGTTGCTATTTCGGCAAACGGCGATGCGGCTCTTATGGTAGGTCCCGAGTCTGAGATATTCGCAAAGGACTTCGGAAAAATAGACAAAGTTTTCGTTTTAAGAGAATTCAGAGAGTCTGCCGATCCGGCTTACCCCGAGCTTCATGCCGATAAATTCTCCGATGTGTTTAAGGCAATCGGCGTAACCGGCAAAAACATCAGAATAGGTCTCGGAAGCTATGTTGAATGCACACTTCCCATATACGAGGGCCTTAAGGAAAGCTATCCTAATGCAACCATCGAAAAATGCAATGATATAATGGTAACTCTCCGCAAAATCAAGAGCATTAACGAGCTTGCCTGCATAAAGGAGGGCTTCCGCATTATAGAGCTTGCAACAGATGAGGTTATAAAGAACCTCCGCCCCGGTGTGACCGAGCTTGAAATGGTCGGTATTGCACAGAGAGTTATATATGAAAACGGCGCAGAATACGAGGGACTTCCGATGTATGTCTTCAGCGAGGAGTCTACCCGCCACGCAATAAGCCGTTCAAGCTACCGCAAGCTTCAAAAGGGTGATATCGTTCAGCTTAACCTCTCTGCCAAGATAGACGGTTATTCTCCCGCAATAGGTCTTCCCGTTATTCTCGGAAAGCTTGAGGGCGAGCGCAGAGAAATAGTGGATTTCTGTCTTAAGGCTCACGACTGGACGGTTGACCGTATTAAGGCCGGCGTTATGGCAAGCGATATAGCAAAGGATTTCTATCAGCTATATAAGGATAACGGTATGGAGAAGAACTATGTTTACGGTCCCTGCCACGGTACCGGTATGATAGAGGTTGAGGCTCCTTGGATGGAAACCACCTCCGATTATCCGCTCGAAGAGAATATGACCTTCCAGGTTGATACCTTTATTTCCGGCCCCACCTTCGGAGTTCGTTGGGAAAAGGGTATTGCCGTAACTAAGGACGGCTGCACATCTATGACAGATTATCTTAAGAAAGGAATTATTGAGTTAGATGTCTGATTGTATTGGTAAGAAAAACTGGCTCATACCCGACTGTGAGCTTCCACTCCCGGGTGAGGGCGTTTTAAAGGGACACGAATCCGTAATAGTCGTTAACGACTGTAAAGAGGATGCCGTTATAGGCGTAACCGTTTACTTTACCGATAAGCCGGCTGTTGAAACTATTAAATGGACAGTTAAGGCAAAAAGCGTAAGATGCTTCAGAATGAACAATCTTGAAGATATGTGTGGCTTTGAGATACCCTACGATACTCAATATGCAATGAAGCTCGAAAGCAGCGTTAATGTTGTTGTTCAGTACGGCAGGCTTGATAACAGGCAAACAAATCTCGCATACTATACTACGCTCGGCTATTCCGAGTAAGAAAGCAGGATGAGCTTTATGAATCTTAATTTTTGTTTTCCGAGAGAGCTTGAAAGGATAAAAAAGGAAAGAATACCGGTTGTTATAGCCGGAGGCACCGTTGAATATCACGGTCCCCATTGCTCCTACGGCTGCGATACACTTGTTGCCGAGGGTCTTATAGAAAAGCTTTCGAAGGAAAAGGAAATATGTATTGCTCCGTCGATTTTCTACAGTCCGTCAAGCTATGCCGTTGCGGATGAAACAAGCGGAACCGTGCATATAGACGAGGTCGCCTTTGAAAACTATCTCTATTATATTTTTATGAGTATGCTTTCATCGGGTCTTCGCAACATTTATGTTGTTATTCATCATCAGTTTGAGCAGGAATCTCTTATGCCGATGACCCTTTCTTATATGAAGGCGGCAAAGAGAGCCACTATGCGCTACCTTGAACAGACTATGGGCAAGGGCTGGTGGGGCAGCGAAAGCTACTCTTCTTATTATGACGAGCTTGAGGGTGGCGATAACCCCTTTAATTGGATAAAGGTTATACCCACAATGTCCACACCGGTTCAGAATGCAACCGGATACGACCATGCCGGAGAGTTTGAATGCTCGATTTTAATGTCACTTTACCCCGAAGCGGTTAAGCTTGACAGGCTCGGCGATATAGACCATTGGTTTACAAAGAGCGCCGCAAGAGCAAACAAGGAGCTCGGCGATAAAATGGTTGAGCTTTCGCTTGAATGGCTCAAGGAAGCAATAAAATAATTTAAAATCGACTTTAAATTTTAAGCTTAAATGCTTTGACCGGCCTACGGCAACGGAGCATATAACGGCTTCGTCCGTGAGGCTTAAGGGGATCTTTGCGTTTTTGCAGAGGTCCCCTTAATTTAAAGCTTGCTTTTTTAAGGAGGTAAACAATTTGAAAAAAATTTCGGCTCTTTTAATTTCGATTTGCTTAACGGCACTCATTTTCTCGGGCTGCACAGCTTCGCAGACTGCCGTTAAGGCAATAAGCGGGCAGCTTCCGATTTCGCCCTCGCCCTTTTCAGACCATACCTGCGGCGGAGAAGCGGCTCCGATAATAGGTCAGGTAACGACCACCGCCTCTGCCGATGACAGCATTGAGGTTGCCGGCAAGGGCTTTGCAACCGACCTTTCGGCAGACTCACTTAAGGCTTATATTAAAACCGAAGACGGCGAGCTTGAGGCTGAATATACCGTTATAGACGATTATCTTATGGCGGTTACCGTTCCCGCAGGCACCGAAAAGGGTGTTTATGCGGTTTATGTCGAAAATGCATCGGGCAAAAGCAATATAAAGCTTGTAAATGCTCCGAAAATCTGGTATTTAAGCTCAAGCACCTTAGCTAAGGACTCCGAGCTTTGCATATACGGCGAAAATCTTGTTTTAAAGGGTGAGGCACAGGTCTTTTTGTATGACGACGAGGAATACTTTAAGCCTGTTTTGACCTACAGTGACCCTCATAAAATAGTAATTAAGGTGCCCGACACTCTTAAGGATAATCAAAAATACTCGCTTTGTGTTTACAACGGCTCGGCAGGAGCGGCAGGTCTTGCAGAGCTTGAGGAGCAGCTTACCTACAAGGCTGATACCGAGGAGCTCTTTTCGGGCAAAACCGTCAGCGTTGTTGATTACGGAGCCGACCCGAAGGATATAAAAAACGATGATACCGCCGCCGTTAAGGCCGCAGCTGCTGCTCTTGAGGACGGTGATACCCTTTATTTCCCAAAGGGCTATTATCTTATAAATGAGGATATAAGCATTTCGGTTGCAGCAAAAATAACGGGTGATGATGCCGAAAGAAGCGTTATTTTAAGCGGAAACGCAGTAGAAAGCTATGTTTTCAAAATAACCGCCCTACCGTCACAGATAGAAAGGCTCGGCTTTGAAAAGAAGAAGCTTGGCGGGAAAATAACAACCGGCTTTATAAGCGTAAGGGGCGACAGCTTAGGTACCGACAGCACAAACATAAGAATAAACGATTGCAAATTTATTCAATCGGTTGAAACCGATTATCCGTCCCATTGCCACCCCATAAGCATAGAAAACGCAAGCGGAATAGTTATAGAAAGCAATTATTCCGATTCAACGGCATTTTTAACCGCAAGGGATATAAAAAATACCGTGATTAAAAACAACACCGTGATTTCCGGTCTTTTTGCCGGCTATTATTACGGTCAGGATACGATAATTATAACCGATTCCGAAAGGCTTGATATAAGCAACAATTCTATCAAGGGCAGAGACAGCGATACCGATATGCGACTTGATTTAAACAGCTGTACGGTGGGTAGAGCCATAGTTATTCAAGGCTACGGGATTAACACCTATATTGCGCTGAACACAATTCAAAAGGGCGGTCTTCCGCACTGCAACGCCGGAGAGCTTATTTTACTTGAAAACCTTTCGGCTGTGTATGACGGCAGCGTTGCCGAGGGCGAAAACGGTGCCGTTGTTATAGATGAAAGCAAAAAGGCTCAGGTAAAAACCGACTCGGTTATCACGGTAGTTGCGGGAGACGGAAAGTACCAATACCGTACCGTTAAGGCAACTAAGGGCACCTCCCTTACCTTAGACTCTCCGTTTGACGGTCCGCTTTCCGAGGACAGTCGAGCCCTTATAACAAGATGCTTTTTAAACACGGCAATTTATAAAAACTCCTTCAACGGCTACATCAACTGGGACACAGACCCCGGCTCCGGCACAAGTCTTCAGGCCTACGGAAGCACCCACAACCTTTATATGGAGGAAAACGAAATTAAAAATCTTCCCGAGGGAATATGCATAACGCCGTATTTCTACAATCCGCTTACCAACAACTGCAAGGCGGTTGTGGCGTGGAGCGTTTTTGATAACAATGTTATGGAAAACAACGGCACCGGCATAAGATATATAAGCGCCTGCGGTACAGGTACGGGTGATGCACCGGTTACCGTTTCATTCGGAATTTTAATAAGAAGGTGCACCTTCAACAGCACGCCGGACTATAAAAAGGA
>CAYLQF010000084.1:0-1326 GCA_964385735.1 uncultured Ruminococcus sp.
TAATATTGAATTTTATTGGGAACCGTCAGCCTGAGAAGAGTCTTCTTCGGTGCTTTTCGGCACTTCGTCAACCGTCGAAGAATCCGGAGGTGAAAGTGCCTTACCGTTATGACTTTTGCAAACAGCGGGAATATTGCCTTTTTTGTACCAGCCAACGGCCTTTGAGGGGCAAGCCGATGTTGCAAGCTGCCCCGTTGAGGTGCAATAATACTGACACGAAGCATAAGTGCTGTTTTGGAAAGACTTTGCCTCAAGGCCTGTGTGAATTTGGGACATAACAGCTCCCCAGATACTCTGAGCAATAGTACTGTTTTTAATAGTCTGCTGTTTATCATAGCCGCACCAGCACGAGGCTACATAGTACGGCGAGCCGCCGACAAACCAAAGGTCATTTGAATCGTTCGAGGTGCCGGTTTTAGCATAGATACGCATATTAGGTATAAAGCCTCTTGCACCCTTTCCGGTTCCCTGTGAGCCGTAAACGACCTGCTGAAGCAAATGATTCATAACAGTTGCCGTGTCCTCGCTTATGGCAAGTGTTGGCTCGGAATTATATTCAAGTATCGTTTTACCGTGCTGGTCGCAAACCTTTGTATAAAGGGTTGGTTCGTAATAATTACCGCCGTTTCCGAATATTGCGTAAGCCGCAGCGGATTCAAGCGTTGTTATTCCGCCGTTTGTTCCGCCCATTCCGAGAGGCGATAAATTTATATCCTCCGAGGTTAAGGTTGTTATTCCGAGATTTGTTGTAAGAAAATCATATGATTTTTTCGGAGTCATTTTATTGACAAGCTGCACAGGTATAGTATTTACCGAGCATTCGAGAGCATATTGAACCGTTATATTGCCCCAATAAGAGCTATACCAGTTAACCGGAGTCCATTTACCGTACTTTGTTGCTGTATCGTTAACTATTGTGGAATAGGTTATCAGATTATCCTCCAAGGCGGGAGCATATGCTGCAATCGGCTTCATAGTTGAACCCGGCTGCCTTATTGCGTCTGTTGCACGATTAAAGCCGGACATACCGAGATTGACCGTTTTTTCACCGATACCGCCCGCAAGCCCCAGAACATGACCCTGATAATCCATTATCGTAAAGGAGCCCTGCAGAGAAGAACCGTCCGCACCCTTAATACCGTACTTTTCCTCATCGTTGAAAACCGTCTCAATGGCAGCTTGAATTTTGGGGTTCATAGTGGTATATATTTTATATCCGCCGCTGTAGAAGTTGTTAGCGGCGTGAACCTCATCGTAACCGTATTTCTCGGCAAGATCATTTGTTACCTGCCTTATAAGCGCATCAACAAAATAAGAGTTAACCTC
>CAYLQF010000084.1:1426-6082 GCA_964385735.1 uncultured Ruminococcus sp.
CAAGATCATTTGTTACCTGCCTTATAAGCGCATCAACAAAATAAGAGTTAACCTCTGTTTCGTTAAGCGTATCCTTGGTAGCAACAATTTTGATATCCTCTTTAATCGCCGAATTGTATTCTTCCTCTGTTATATAGCCCTGAGAGAGCATTTCGCTTAAAACAGTTTCACGCCTATCCTTATTGTTCTCCGGATTAGTATCGGGAGCATAATACGACGGTGATTTTGTTATGGCGGCAAGGCAGGCACACTCGGCAAGGGACAATTCGCTTACACTTTTCCCGAAATAATAGTTAGCGGCAACCTCAACACCATAGGTGCCGTGTCCCATAGCTATTGTATTAAGATAACATTCTATTATCGTATCCTTGGCATAATGACTTTCGAGATATCTTGCTCTCATTATTTCCCTTATTTTTCTTGTCGGCTTTTGAGCATTGTCTCCCGTAAGATTCTTAACAAGCTGTTGAGTTATGGTCGATCCGCCTTGATTTGAAGAATAAAAATGCAAAAATAAATTTGCAAAGGCTGAAGCTGTACGCTTCCAATCCACTCCCTTATGAGAGAAAAACCGTTTATCCTCTATTGCTACAAAGGCATCTACAAGATTTTGAGGTATTCCTTCGTAATCGGCACTTAATGCCTCGGCTTCATTTCTATCATAAGAAACCCATATTCTGTTAAACTCGCCGTGCAGTCTTTGATATTCCTCCCAGCTTCCCGTTTCTTCGTTTTGGGTATAAATCGTTGTTGTAAAGTTAAGCTTTAATTCGTTAAGATTTTCCGTCATTGTGCCGTCAATAGCGGTAAAAGCATAAACTATAAAGGAGCCAATAATCAAACTGACAGTTATAATACCAATAAGGAAAACCGAAAGAACAATTCTAAGTATTTTTTCTCTTTTACCTTTAGCTGATTTCCGTGAACGCTTGTCCTTTTTATTTGCGTGACCCTTTGCCGAGGAAAAATTATTAAGATCAAAGGATTCCACGCTGTAATCAAACAATTCGTTTTCTTCCTGCAAAAAAGGCACCTCCGTTTCGGAATAATTTAAGTATTTTTGTCAATACTAAGTGCATTATATAACAATTCCTTTATTTTTTAAAGTTACATTCTTGTTACCGTGAAAATGTGAGGTAGTGCTTATGAAAGCCAAAAAGGTCGCTGTAATTATTTTTTTACTTATTGCGGGTATTATTCTGTTCAAGACTTCAAAGCCTACAAGGGACGAAAAGCTTACTGTTCTTAAGTCGTACAATAACACCGTTGCTCTGTATGAGGGAGGCAAGCGAACGAAAATTTACAGCGATATTGTTTTAAATTCATTACCGATAAGCGATATAGCCCGCCTTGAAAATGGCATAATAATCGGAAGTGAAGAGGAGCTTACAAGCATTCTTGAAGACCTTGACGGATAAAACACTTGAAACTTTTTGATTTTAATACTATAATTATTTTATCAGGTACTAAAGGAGAAGTTTTTTTGGAAAACGATGCAGTTACAGCCGGCGTAAAGCCGGGAGGCGTTTTTACGAGCGCCGATGTTAAAATACTTATATGCTATGTCTTAAGCGCAATAAACAAGCCGGTTCCAGCAGCCTTGCTTGCCAACACCCTACATTATGAAGGGATTGCAAACGCCTTTGAAGTAAGTGATGCCATAATCTCACTTTCAAAGAGCGGACAGATAATTCCTGCGGATGATGCCGAAGAAACATATATAATAACTCAAAGTGGAAAAGAAATTGCAAGAGAGCTTGCAGCCTCAATTTCCTATGCCGCAAAGGACCGAGCTTATGCTGCCGCTCTTAAGATGGTTTCAAAATTCAATAACGCAAAATCAACAAAATTCGAAACAATAAAGGAAAACGGACACACCTTTATAAATTGTACCGCTCTTGACGGAGATGTTCCCTTTATTTCTATAAGGCTGATGGTGACTGACGAGGGTCAGGCCTCGGCAATTAAAGAGCGCTTTTTAAGCGATCCGGCAGATGTTTATCTTGCTGTTATCAACAAGCTGACCGGCAAGGATAAGGCTCAATAGCACCTAATGCTTAGGGTATCTTTTTAGATATATTTCTTGCTTTTTATTCTGTTAACACCCATTATTCCGCCGGCTACCGAGGCCATAGTAAGTATAACAAAATGGAATACCGTATTAAGACCGAAATCCCAATCCGATATTAACAAAGCTATAAGGGTTATTGTTAAAAAAACGCCAACACCGTTTATAAGACCGAAAAGATAACCGTTTTTGCCTATTTTTCTACCTCCCATAAAAGAAGCAGCAAAGCAGCCTGCGGCGATGCTGACTGTAGCAAGTGGTGAGGCATAGCTTCTGTCTATCTGAAAAAGAACAATAAGCATTGCAAATAAAGCCATCAAGGCGACCGATAATACTGCGCCTATCACAAGGCTTATCACTGTCAGTTTTATAAATTTTTTATTATTTTTACGATTTTCCTTTAACATAAAATATCCCTCCACAGTAAATTGTACTGCGAAGGGATATTTTTTATGTTATTTATTTCTTAGCTGTTGCCGGAGCATCATCGTGAACCGTAAGATTACTCTGCAGCGCCCAGCGGGCAATAGTAAGCTTGCTGTGATCGCTTTTAGATTCAATAACGATTGTATCGTCCTTAAGAGAAATAACTCTTCCGTAAATACCGCCGATAGTAACTATTTCATCTCCGACCTGTAAACCGTCACGCATCTTCTTCTCTTCTTTAGCCTTTTTGCGCTGAGGACGAATAAGAAGAAAATAAAAGGCAACTATTATGACTGCAAAATAGAGTATCATAAGCCAACCAGAGCTACTTGAGGCAGTTTCTTCAAGCAACAATGCCGATAAATTAAAATTCATTTATTTTTACCTCCGAGAATATTATGAAATACATTATACAAAAAAAAGATTAATATTGCAAGAACTATTTGTAAATTATATTCTTAAGCCGAGAACCTGCTCCTTTTCCGCCTTAAACTCGGCAAAATTTCCATTATCAAGAGCATTTCTTATGTCCTCCATAAGATGATTGTAGAACCACAGATTATGAACAACCGCAAGCCGCTGTGAAAGCATCTCCGTGCTTTTTAAAAGATGACGCAAATATGCTTTACTGTAACGACGGCAAACAGGGCATCCGCAATTTTCATCAATAGGGCTCATATCACGGTCATATTTTGAATTGTTAATGTTGATAATACCGTATGAAGTAAAAAGATGACCGTGTCTTGCATTCCTACTGGGCATAACGCAATCAAAGAGGTCGACACCCCGTTCAACGGCATTTAAAATATTAAGCGGAGTACCTACACCCATCAAATATCTTATTTTATCCGTGGGCATATGCGGAGTTACATTTTCAATAATTTCGTACATTATTTCCGTGGACTCACCTACTGCAAGACCGCCTATTGCATAACCGTCAAGCTGAAGCTCGGCTATAGCCTTCATATGCTCAATTCTTAAATCCTTATAGGTACACCCCTGATTTATTCCGAAAAGCATTTGCTCTCTATTAAGAGTATTTTCGAGAGAATTTAAGCGCTGCATTTCAGCCTTACATCTTTTAAGCCAACGGGTGGTTCTTTCACAGGATGCCTTTGCGTATGAATATTCAGCCGGATTTTCAACACATTCATCGAAAGCCATTGCTATAGTAGAGCCTAAATTTGACTGTATTCTCATACTTTCCTCGGGACCCATATATATTCTTCTGCCGTCGATATGACAGGCAAAAGTAACTCCCTCTTCGCTTATCTGTCTGAGCTTGGCGAGAGAAAAGACCTGAAATCCGCCGCTGTCGGTAAGAATCGGCCCATCCCAAGTTGTAAAGGTATGTAACCCGCCACACTCCTTTATAATTTCGTCTCCAGGACGCACATGAAGATGATATGTGTTCGAAAGCATAACCTGACAGCCGATTTCTTTCAAATCGGAGGCAGAAACAGCACCCTTAATCGCTCCCGCCGTTGCAACATTCATAAATGCGGGTGTTTGTACCGTTCCTCTGTTTGTAGTAAGCTCTCCCCTTCTCGCTTGCCCTTCATTTTTTAAAACCTTAAACATAAGTTACTTTTTCTCCATTAAAATATAAACATCGCATAGCCGCTACTTACGGGATATAAGATTGGTAATTCCACATAACCAATCGGTAATTTTTGATGATTTGCCTCAAAAATTCAGCAGGGCAAAAATGCCCTGCTCGTTAATGACTTGAAGGACAAAATTCAACCTTTAATTGCATTCCCATTCCCTCGGCAAGTCGCTTTAAAGTGCGAAGCGATGGGTTAGCATTTCCGTTTTCCAATTTACTGATGTCTGCCTGTGCAATACCGGTACGCTCTGCTAAATCTTTTTGAGTAAGTCCCGCTGCTTTTCTTGCATCAAGCATAGCCTGAATAATTGCGAATTCGGGTTGAAGTCGATCATATTCTTTTTTGAAATCGGCATCGTTCATCTGTTCCGAAAGAAACTTTTTAAAATTTCTCATCATTATTAAACTCCAATGTTAGCCCAATCAATATCCTCATCATTTACGAAACCGCTTTCTTCGGCTTGTAAAATGCGACTTTTCTCTTCGTCTGTTACTTTAGTAAAATCGGGATCCCAAGCCAAAACCAACTTTTTGATAAATTCATAAGCAAATT
>CAYLQF010000085.1:0-6045 GCA_964385735.1 uncultured Ruminococcus sp.
TAAAATGTTTAAAGCAAAGCTTATATCGGCGGATATCTCCGCAAATTATTTAGACCCCGGCGATCGTCTTTATGTAACTGCGAAATTTGAAAATGTGGGAGATTGTTTTTTAAACAAAAACGCTTTTATTGCGGCGGATGTTATCTTTTGCGGCAGACACAGAAGAGAGCAAAATCAAAATACCGAATTCCGTTTTATGTGGAAGCCGTTTCCCGATATATCGGTTTGGAAGAGCGGCGAGGTATGGTCTACAACAGGTGCGTGGACGGTTCCCGCAACCTGGGGTGCTTCGTTTGAGGTAAGGCTTTCTATAGTTACCGATTCGGGCGAAATTATCCCGATTATCGGCGCAAACGAAACCGAAGCTCAAACTCAAAGGATAGGTGAAATCGATATTGCGTGGGGCTGGGGCAGAAGCCGTCTCTTAGAGCAAAGGCGACCTATTCACCTTGAGCTTAATGAGATTTCTCCGGCATCGGGCGTAATCCCGCAGGACAGTGTTCCCTTCGGAGATTATAAAATCGGTGCACAGTATCCTCAGCTTTTGGGCTACGGTGAGGAAAAATGGCCGAATATAGCCCCCTGTGTTACGGTTCGTAATGTAAAAACAAATACGCAAATGCTCATTTCTATGACCGAGCTTGATTCAAGGCTTGCTTATTTGTCCGCCACCACTGCGGAATATTCCTTTAAAAACGAATATGTTTCCGCCAGACTTTCTCTTGAGGATAAGGGTGATAAGCTTTCTGTTTCGCTGAAATCGGTTAATGCGGCTGAAAATTATGAGCTTATAAAGCTTTCTATTCCGCTTGCCTTTTCGGATAAGGAGGATGCCGTTCTTACAAACTTCTTCGGAGGCGGCAGAAAATTTGCGTTGAACAAGGCCGGATATCAATCCGTAAGCTTCGTTTACGATACCTGCAATATTATTTCCGCAGGAAACGGCGAGCTTACCTTCTGCCTTGATGCGGCAGATGCCGACAGTATGCTTACACAATCGGTAATATCTGCTCAAAACGGTAAAAAGTATGCCGTTCTTACCGCCGATTTCATAGCCAACTATCCGGCAGATGAGATAAATATGAGGTCAATACCTGTTGAGCCGGTTGAAATAGACCTTTATGCCGTTACAAATGCCGATTGGAAAACTGCGGCAAAAATAATCAGAGGAAAGCTCCCCGAAAATCCGAAGCAGACCTATAAGGATACCTTTGTTTATAAGCTTGATACCGACGATAATGCTCAATACAACCCCGAGGATTCGAAAACCTATAAATCAAAGTATGTGCATACCCTTAAGGATGCGCAGGCTCATGCTAAGAAAATCGCCGATATTACCGATGATATGAAGCAGGTGCTTTATCTTGTGGGCTGGCAATCGGGTGGCCACGATTTTGAATATCCGTATCCCCACCTTGCGCCCTTTAACAGCAAAATAGGCACTCAGGAGGAGTATCTGTCGCTTCAAAAGGAGCTTAAGGAAAGAAATTGTGCGCTTTCCTTCCATGATAATTTCGATGATGCGTATCTTTCCGATAACTATGAGCTTACCGAGGATATGATGGCGTATAATGAACATGGCGAGCTTTTGAAGGGCTGGCTTTGGGCAGGCGGTATGTCTTATATTTTGGCACCCGAAAAATATTTAAAATCCGGTAAGGCTGTTGACAGAATAGAAAAAACCATTGAAAGGTTCCATATAGATAATATCGGCACCTATCATCTTGATGTTATGTCCAGCGAAAATCGCAGATACGATTTTTCAGAGAATAACCCCACAAATGCTCAGCAAAATTATCTTGCAAAGCGTGAAATAATAAAAGAGTTTAACAAAAGAGGCGTTGATATAACAAGCGAAGTGCTTTCTCTTCAGTATGCCGACCTTTTGGGCTTCTGTAACGGCTTCAGAAATCTTCAAAGAGGTGAGCTTTTTGCCGGTGATGAGTTTGTTCCTATGACAACGCTTGCACTGCACGGCGCTCAGCCCTACGGTGCCAACTGCGAAAGCGACGAGGCTATGCTCGGAAGTATGCTCTTCGGCTGTACCGACCCCTGCTGTCGGTATGACGATACCGATGAGCAGATAATCGAAAAGCTTTATCTTTTCACCTTCCCAATGCTTAAATTCTGCTATGAAAAGGTACAGGATATCGATTACGGCAAGAGTGAAACGCTTGTCGATTACGGTAACGGCTCCCATATAAGGGTAAGCCTTGCCGAAAGGACCTATGAAATATCCTATAAGGGTAGGATAATAGCCGCCGATTATTCCTCTGCCGTTGAGTGCGGCGGTAAGTACTATGCTTACTCAAGAAAGGGTAAAAGCTTTAAAATAAGCCTTCCCTCGGATTGGCAGCAGGCTACTGTTATCGAGCCCTCGTTAAGCGGCAAAGCAGCTGTCAGAACGGTTGATGTTAAAAAGGGCGTATTAGAGCTTAAGGCAGCGCCGAAGCAGCCCTATATAATAAAGAAGGCGTGAGGTAACAGGCAATGATGAAATGCTATAACGAGCCGAAGGTTTATACCCATATTCCAAAGGAGGGTGCTTCAAGCGATATTTTCTCGGATTATGTTGCCCGCCATACGGCAGATGAAATAGTAACCTATAAAACCACGCCGGACGGCGAAAGCCTTGACCTTTGTTATTTTTACCCCAAGGCATACGACAGGGCAAAAAAATATCCTGTTTTTGTTATTATTCACGGCGGCGGTTGGGCTTCGAGAAACCTTATGAAGGACCAAACACGCTGGTCGGGCGATTATCTCGGATATCTTTTGAGATATTATGCCGATAGGGGATTTTTAGGCGTTATAATGACCTACGGAATTCTGCAAAACGGCAAGGACAGGGAGCTTATCGACCTTTGTGCCGACTGTCAGGACGGTATGAATTACATAGCCGACCATGCCGAGCAATACGGAGCGGATTTGGACAGGGTTATTCTGCTCGGCGAGTCTGCCGGCGGACATCTTGCCGGAGTAATGTCAACCGATTCCTTCCTTGAAAACAGGCTGCCGGTAAAGCTTGCAATACTTGTAAATCCCATTTTGAACCTTTTAAATAACAGCTGGGGAGAAAAAATCCCAGAAGCGTCGAATAGGCAGCTTTTAAAGGGTATGACAAAGCAGGAAATACAAATGCAGCTTTCTCCGCTTTTCCATATAAGAGAAAATAACTGTGATACACTCCTTGTTCACGGAGACAGTGATACCTGTGTTGACCCTATACATTCCGTGCTTTTCAACCGCAGAATGACCCAAATGGGCTTAAATAGCGAGCTCCACCTTTTAAAGGGCGCAAATCATGCATTTTTGCTCCGTGAATATTATCACGAGCCGGCTCATACGAAGCTCGGTGTCGAAATAATCGATGAATATTTGAAAAAGCATAATTGGCTGTAGCCTTTTAATTCAGCATAAAAAGGGATGAAAGTATGTTTATTAAAGATAACTATCCTCCGATACCCTCGCTTAAATCGGCAACCGTTAAAATAAATCCTACCGAGCCGAGATATAAGCTTGAAAACCGTATGTGGCAGGGCTGTCCGTCAATAGTTAAAACCAAAGGCGGCAGACTGTTTGCGTCTTATTTTTCCGGCGGTCATAAGGAGCCGGGGTATGATAACTATAACATCCTTGCTTACAGTGACGACGGCGGTGATACATGGCGGGAATTTTTCTTCCTTGAGGCCGATGAAAGCCATTTTGACCATGCGACCGATATAAACCTCTTTTATTCACCGGAGGGAGAGCTTTATATAACCTATATTCAATGCAGGCTGCTGAACCATATGCTTCCCACAGACCAGATATGGACTTTTTATGACGGAATATTCGGCACATGGGCAATAAAATGTTCCAATCCCGACGGTGACGAAATAACCCTTGAGGAGCCTGTCCGTTGGTGTGACGGATTTTCGAGAAATCAGCCCACCGTTCTTTCAACCGGCGAATGGGTGCTTCCTGCGTATGATTGGCTTCCCGAGCGGTTTGCTGAAACAAAGTCGTTTTTAGGCAGAGACAACCCTGAGGCAAAATACTATTACCGCCTGTATATCTCAAACGATAAGGGTAAAACATGGCAGAGGAAAAACGGGCCCTGTAAATCTTACCTTGTTGAGTTTGATGAGCCGATGCTTCTTGAGGGCAAGGGCGGCGAATGGCATTACTTTGCAAGGGTAAGTAACGGTATTTTTTATGCCGTTTCTTATGATAAAGGCGATACTTGGGTTGATATAAAGCCTCTTTGGCTGGAGGCAGCCGGAGCAAGATTTTTCGTTCGCAGAGCCTTGTCCGGCAATATACTTCTTGTATATTCGGGGTCGGGCAGGGATAAGCTGTATGCCAAAATATCAAAGGACGAAATGAAATCGTGGAGCGAGCCGCTTGTTTTGGATGACCGGCATGATGTCTCGTATCCCGACGGTATGCAGGATACCGACGGCTGCTTTTATATCGCTTACGATCGTGAGCGCTACGGTGCAAGGGAAATTCTTTGGACGAGATTTACCGAAGAGGATATTGAAAAGGGCGGATTTTACGGCGAAAAATCCTTTTCAAGGCGTATTATAAGCAAGATTCCCGAGGAAAATCCGAGCTTCCCGAGTAAAAAGCCCGAGAATGTGAGACTTGGTGATAAAGAGGGCTATTATCCCCCTATTCCGAGTCTTAGGCAGGCTAAGGCTGCTGTCTGCCCTACAGACGAAAGATATTTGAAGCACGGCAGAAAATGGCAGGGCACACCCGCTGTTGTAAAAACAAAGGGCGGTAGAATTTGGGCTGTATGGGCCTCCGGTGACGAAAAGGAATCGGAGCACGGTAGCTTTATCGTGATAAGCTTCAGCGATGATAACGGTGAAAGCTGGAACGATGCTTATATGACCGTTGAGGGCGATGCTGAGCATTTCGACCGTGTTTACGCTCCGCAAATCTTTATAACCCCTTCAGATGAGCTTTATGTTACATATACACAAAGCCGTATGCTTACCCACCTGCGGCGAATTGACCGATTGTGGAGCTTTTATGACGGTGTAAACGGCGTTTGGGCTATGAAATGTAAAAATGCCGATGCAAAAAATCCCGAATTTGAAGAAGCTGTCCGTTGGTGTGACGGAGCAATGACAAGTAAGCCCTGCTTCCTTTCAACCGGTGAGTGGCTCATAGCCTCATTGGATTGGATGCCGCCTCCGCACGCCCGTACCTATAGCCTTACCCGCAACGAAAGGTATACCTACAGCCTGTATATTTCCTCCGATTGCGGTGAAAGCTGGAGCAAAATCGAGGGTCCTGTTAAAAAATCCCTCGTTTGCTTTGATGAAACCGCTGTGCTTGAGACAAGGGACGGTAAATGGCACTTCCTCGCAGGTACAAGAAACGGAATTTTCCATTCCGCCTCGGAGGACAGGGGAGAATCGTGGATGGATATTTCCGATAGCTGTCCTTCCGGTGTCGCTTCAAGCCTTTCGCTCGCAAGGCTTAATTCGGGAAATATTCTTCTTGTTCATTCGGAGGCAGACAAAAAATGCCTTGTCGCCCGTATGTCCGAGGATAACCTTGCTACCTTTGGTAAGTCTTATATTATAGACGAAGCTGCGACTGCTTCTTGCTCCGATATATTTATCGATGAAAACGGCAGAGCTTTGATTATATACGACCGAGAGAGCTGTAACACAAATGAT
This sequence comes from uncultured Ruminococcus sp., assembly GCA_964385735.1. Taxonomy (GTDB): domain Bacteria; phylum Bacillota; class Clostridia; order Oscillospirales; family Acutalibacteraceae; genus UBA737. The sequence goes on from CAYLQF010000085.1 coordinate 5,679, forward strand.
ATCGTTTTAACCGAAATATCCGAGGAGGATATATTAAACGGCAATCCGGTGAAAAAAACCGTTTTTTAATACGGGGAATAAAGCTTATGTTTAGCTGAAGCTTAATTTCCCGACTGTAAGCTTTCGCTGAAATTATTGTCTTATTTAGTCTCGGCTCCCTCATCAGAGGGAGCCGAGACTTCTCTGTGAGAAGTAAGCACCGACCGAGGCGACGGTTGAAACAGCAAGCCAAATGAGGTGCAGCATTTTCGGCTCCCCTTTAGGCAAGGGAGGCAAAGTACAGTTTGTCGACACTCTCAGGCGTTATTAAAGCCTTTCTCTCCCTCCGTCACGGCAAAGCCGTGACACCTCCCTCGTCAGAGGGAGG
>CAYLQF010000086.1:0-5694 GCA_964385735.1 uncultured Ruminococcus sp.
AGCGCTCTGTGGCAAAGCTCCATACGCTCGTCGAAAATCTCCCAGAATTTATCAAGGTCTTTATCCGCAGAAAGACCTATATCGACAAGGTTTACCGTTACAACACCCTGATTAAATCTTCCGTAATACTTAGGCTTACCGTTTTCATCAACATAAGGTGTAAGAAAGCTTCTGCAGCCCATACAGGTATAGCAATGACCCTCTCCGTTTTTATCTATCTTATTTTTAAGCATTATTTTTTCCGAAATATAATCGGGAACCATTCTCTTAGCAGTACATTTTGCTGCAAGCTTAGTAAGATACCAATATCTTGAGTCTTCGGCTATATTATCCTCCTCAAGAACATAAATAAGCTTCGGAAAAGTGGGGGTTATCCATACTCCTTTTTCATTTTTAACTCCCTGATAACGCTGCCTTAGGGTTTCCTCTATAATCATAGCAAGATCCGATTTTTCCTGTTCGTTCTCGGCCTCGTTAAGATACATAAATACCGTTACAAAGGGGGCCTGTCCGTTGGTAGTCATAAGAGTTACAACCTGATACTGTATCATTTGAACACCCTTACGGATTTCCTCCTTAAGGCGCTTTTCGGTTATCCGTTCAATTTGAGCCTCGGTAACATTTTCATCAATTTCCTTAAGCTCCTGAGCAACCTCAAGTCTTATCTTTTTCCTGCTTATATCAACAAACGGGGCAAGATGAGTGAGACTTATGCTCTGTCCGCCGTACTGACACGATGCAACCTGAGCTATAATTTGAGTTGCTATGTTGCAGGCGGTCGAAAAGCTGTGAGGCTTCTCTATGAGCGTTCCCGAAATAACGGTTCCGTTTTGAAGCATATCGCCTAAATTTACAAGGTCGCAATTATGCATATGCTGAGCAAAATAGTCCGCATCGTGGAAATGAATAAGACCGTTCTCGTGAGCTTCTACAATATCGGGAGAAAGCAAAATTCTTTTTGTTATGTCCTTGCTTACCTCACCTGCCATATAGTCTCTTTGAACGCTGTTTACAGTTGGATTTTTATTTGAGTTTTCCTGCTTTACCTCTTCGTTATTACACTCTATAAGGCTTAATATCTGTTCATCGGTTGTATTGGACTTACGAACAAGCGCTCTGTTATAGCGGTAGGTTATATACCTTCTTGCAACATCAAATGCCCTTTGATTCATTATCTGATCTTCAACCATATCCTGAATTTCCTCAACGCTTAAGGAACGGCTTATGTTTGAAGCGGCACTTTCAACATCCTCTGCTATTCGCTTTATCTGAACCTTGCTCATTCGCTCACTCGGAACAACGCTTTCATTAGCCTTAGTTACGGCAACTATTATCTTTTCCGGATCAAATGTTACTTCTGCGCCGCTTCTTTTAATAATTTTCACGGCTATTACTCCCCTTTGTTTTATCAATATAATGTGTTCGTGCGTTAATGATTATAGCATATATAGTGTTCGCTGTCAATGACAAGTTTCAATTATTTTAAAAAAACAAAAATGCGTAAGAAGCGTGATTTTTGCTTCTTACGCATTTTTTATATGCAGCTTATTCCTCCGGCATTTCCCAATTGTGCCAGATAGCCTGAACATCGTCATTATCCTCAAGCATATCTATAAGCTTTTCCATTTTTTCCGCAGAATCGGGGTCTGTAATTTCGGTAGTTGTTTTAGGAACATACTGAACCTCAGCCGAAAGGAAGGAATAGCCCTTTTCCTCAAGAGCGTCTCTTACAGTACCTAAATCGTTAGGAGCAGTTGAAATTTCGAAAACATCGCCGTCAAAATTAAAGTCTTCGGCACCGGAATCAAGTGCCGCCTCCATAGCCTCATCCTCGCTGTGACCCTCTGCCTCGATCTCTATTATTCCCTTGCGGTCAAACATAAACATAACCGAGCCCGACTGACCGAGATTGCCGCCGCACTTATCAAAATAATGACGAACATCGCCGGCTGTACGGTTACGGTTATCTGTAAGTGTTTCAACAACAACAGCTACGCCGCTGGGACCGTATCCCTCATAAACCAGCTCTTCATATTCGTTACCGCCCGATTCACCAGCCGCTTTTTTAATTATGCGCTCGATATTATCGTTGGGAACATTTGCAGCCTTAGCCTTTGCAATGGCATCCTTGAGCTTGCTGTTTTCAAGCGGATTAGGACCGCCCGCCTTAACTATAACCGCTATTTCTCTGCCCATTTTGGTAAAGATTTTAGCCTTTGCGGCATCGGTTTTTTCTTTTTTGCGTTTAATGTTGTTCCATTTAGAATGTCCTGACATAGGATACTTCCTTCCACCATAAATAAATTCAAAAACAATATTTGTATTTTATCACATATCGGGATTCAGTTCAAGAGCTTTTTGACATATACGGTCAATATCCTCAAGTGAGCTTATTGTACCGCATTCCCTGCGAAGCGAAGCCGCTCCATTAAGTGCGCTCATATACCACGCCGTATGCTTCCTTGCTTCAAGAATCGCATTATGAGGATCCTTATATTTAAGCATAAGCCTTATTTGTTTTTTGCAGACCGACAGTCGCTCCTCAAGTGAGTGAGGACAATAAGCCTCGCCACTGAGCACGGCGTTGATTTCTTCGAAAACAAACGGATTTCCCATTGCCGCTCTCCCGACCATAACGAGATCACAGCCGGTTTTTTCATACATTCTGAGTGCACTTTTACCGTCTTCGACATCGCCGTTTCCGACAACGGGTATTTTTACGCTTTTTTTAACCTCGGCAATAGCCTTATAATTCACAGGCGGTGCATACATTTGGGTTTTTGTTCTACCGTGAACCGTCACCATAGAAGCGCCTGCCGCTTCGCAGGCCCTTGCAAGCTCACCGGCGTTTATATGCTCTTCATCCCAGCCTGCCCGCATTTTAACCGTAACCGGAATATTTACCGCATTGACGACAGCCGCCACTATTTTCTCAGCGAGCCTCACATCTCGCATAAGCGCACTTCCGCCGCCGTTTCCTGCTACCTTTGGAGCCGGACATCCCATATTTATATCAATAAAATCAGGTCTGTATTTACACGCCTTAACCGCCGCAGTCGCCATGATTTCCGGATCACATCCAAAAAGCTGTGAGGCACACGGTCTCGACTCTTCGGAACAAAAAAGCAGCTCCTGTGACTTTTTATCGTTTAAGGAAACTCCCCTTGAGCTTGTAAGCTCACCTATGCAAAACGAAGCGCCGTACTTCATACAGAGCTCTCGCATAGCTCTGTCCGCAACACCTGCCATAGGTGCAAGCGCCGCATAACCCTTTATATTGATATTTCCTATATTCATAATCCTACATCTCAAAATATATCTTTTAAAAAGATATACTGCATTCCTTATGTTATTTTTACATTATACAACAAGCTGAGCTTTTTTGCAACGAAAAGTGAAGCTTGAGTTATAAGCGAAGCTTTTTGAAAAAATTGGGCATATCTCCGTTATTAAAACTTGACAACGGGAAAAAATAATAATATAATTATCTGTAATGCTCTGTATATATTATTAAAAGGTGGTTACTGTAATGGCAAAACCCATTAAAATAACAGATGACGGTCTTAAAAAGCTCACTGAGGAGCTTGAATTTTTAAAAACGAGCGGTCGTGCGGATATAGCCGAAAAAATCAAGGTAGCAAGAGGCTACGGCGACCTTTCCGAAAACAGCGAATACGATGAAGCTAAAAATGAGCAGGCTAAAATCGAAGCAAGAATTGTCGAGCTTGAAGCCACGCTCAAAAATGTTGAAATCATTTCGGACATAAAGGGAACCGCAAAATCGGTCATGGTAGGCGTTAAGGTCAAGGTTTACGATGAAGAGTTTGATGAGGAATGTGAATACCGCATAGTAGGTCCTACAGAGGCTGACCCTATCAACAACAAAATATCCGACGAATCACCGGTGGGTAAAGCGCTTATCGGTAAAAAGGTAGGCGACGAGGTAGTTGCAGAGGCTCCCGCAGGAGAAATAAGACTTAAAATTTTAGCTATTTCAAAATAATTTTCGGGCAGTTTAAATAACCGCCCCTTTTTTAGTCAATTGGCAACCTGAGCAAAAGGAAAGGAAGCTTTAAATGGATGATAACAATATAAAGAATTCACCGCAGAAGGAAGAAGATTTAAACGAGCTTTTAAGGGTTCGCCGTGAAAAGCTTGCCGCTATGAAGGAAAACGGCAGCGATCCGTTTATAAAAACAAAATATGAAACAGATTCTTCGGCTGCCGAAATCAAATCGGATTTTGAAGGCTTTGAGGGTAAAACGGTCTCTGTTGCCGGAAGAATTATAAGCCGCAGAATTATGGGCAAGGCAAGCTTTGTCGGTCTTAGAGACGGTGACGGAGATATTCAGCTTTATGTCCGCAGAGATGATGTCGGTGAAGAAAATTACGCAGCATTTAAAAAGTGGGATATCGGTGATATTATAGGTGTTTCCGGCTTTGTTTTCAAAACCCAAACGGGTGAAATTTCGATACATCTCGATCATATTGAATTACTCTCTAAATCGCTTATTCCCCTTCCAGAAAAATTCCACGGTCTTAAGGATACCGACACAAGGTACCGTCAGCGCTATGTTGACCTTATCGTAAATCCCGAGGTTAAGGATACCTTTTTAAAGCGTTCAAAAATTTTAAAGGAAATAAGAGCTTATCTCGACTCCAAGGGCTTTTTGGAGGTTGATACCCCCATACTCGTTCCGATAGAAATCGGTGCATCTGCCCGCCCGTTTAAAACACATCATAATACACTTGATATGGATATGTATCTGCGCATCGAAACCGAGCTTTATCTCAAGAGACTGATCGTTGGAGGAATGAACAAGGTTTACGAGGTAGGCAGAATATTCCGTAACGAGGGTATGGATACAAAGCATAACCCCGAATTCACTACAATTGAGCTTTATCAGGCATACACGGATTTTAATGGAATTATGGACCTTGTCGAAGAAATGAACACTATGCTTGCCGAAAAAATTTGCGGAAGCAAGGTAATAACATACCAAGGCAAGCAAATAGATATGGGACATTGGGAAAGATTGACAATGGTTGAAGCGGTTAAAAAATATTCCGGCTGCGACTATTATGATTGGAAAACCGATGAGGAAGCAAGAATGTGCGCAAGGGCAAAGGGCGTTGAGATCCCCGAAAACGCAACTAAGGGAACGGTTCTTGCCGAGCTTTTCGATGCCTTCGTCGAGGAAAAGCTTATTCAACCCACATTTATTTACGATTATCCCGTTGAAAACAGTCCCCTCGCAAAAAGAAAGCCTGAGGACCCGAATTTTACAGAGCGTTTTGAGTATTTTATAAACGCAACGGAATTCGGTAATGCTTTCTCGGAGCTTAACGACCCGATAGATCAAAAAGAGAGGTTTGAAAAGCAGGTTGCCGCAAAGAAAGCCGCCGACCCGAATTGCAAATCCGAGGTTGATTACGATTATGTAACCGCTCTTGAATACGGTATGCCTCCTACAGGCGGTCTCGGCTTTGGTATAGACCGACTTGTTATGCTACTTACCGACAGTCCATCTATAAGGGATGTCCTCCTCTTTCCGACAATGAAGCCGATCGAGTAACCGACTTCGGAAAAACCTAGTAGTTATACGGATTTGCAGTGGTTTAGAACCTTAAAAAACCACGCCACTACGCCAACTACTACGCCAATTTTCACAATATTTTGTAGAAAAGAACCCC
>CAYLQF010000087.1:0-1453 GCA_964385735.1 uncultured Ruminococcus sp.
CCGAAAACGCTACGCTTCGCTCGCAGCCTCACCCGTCAGAGAGACTTTTTATATGGGAGATTAAGCTTTTGATAAAATTAAAACTTTATTTCTATGATTAAAAAACGGTCGTGAATATGAACCTTAAGTTAAAAAGCTGCATCCCCGTGCCAAAAAGCTTCGGTAAAATCGAAGCTGCTCTTGCATATATATTAAAATAAAGCCTTTAAAGCTACGGCAAGCAGACATAAAGCTTGTGAAAATGCCGTTTTTGGCAAAACTCATTCTGCATTTTGCACGATAGTTTTTAATTTTTGTTGTTCATTTAAACAAAAATGTGCTTAATAGCCAAAAGTCGGTTTACAAATTGCATATTTTGTGGTAAAATTTTATCACAATGAGCGGATAGTCCGCTTCAGTTGCAAACAGCAATAATTCCAAGGAGGTCATAAAAATGCGAAAAATAAGCATTAAAGCAATTTCCCTTCTTCTAACGGCACTGCTTTTATTCTCGGCTTTCGGCGGAGCGCTGAGCGTATTTGCAGAGGATGAAGTCACCGAGGATATCTACGGCACCTCGGCAAACGGCTTTTCCACGAATGGTGGGGCGGTTCGTAACACCGATCCTACATCAGGTCCAAAGAATCTCGATTTTTCAGAGGGCTTTAAGTATTTCAGCTCAAAGGACGATAAAAACGGATATGCGTCCGATATGCTCATTTTAGATACAGAGGAGGACGGTACAACCTATCTCCGCACCGTTACAGCCTCCGATGTAACCGAGGATGACGATGGCAATACGAATTACACCCTTGAAAACTGGAATGGCATCGAATCCGCCCCCTTCACTCTTGATGAGGCCTATAATGGCAAGCAAATTTATATTATATTTAAATATAAAAGAACACAGGCTGCGGTTGATGCAGGCAAAAGCCATGACCTTTCGGTAAGGCTTTTCTACACCGTAACCACTACGGATGATGAAGGCAATACAAAGGTCAGTATACCCAATGCCGAATATACAGGCTTCAGCGGCACAAAGCATGTTACTGCCAATGAATACAATACGGTTTGCTATGCGGCTGTAACATGGAACAGCACCACACAGACGAATGACCCTGTTTTAGTCAATTCAACCGAAAAATACAGCATCGGTATTCAGGATACCTCCGGTCCTCTTACTGCCGGCGAATTCAAGGAAAGTGAATATACTCACCTTCAAAGCGTAACCCTCGCAGTTAAGAACGACGACGGCTCTTATACCGACATTTCAAACGGCAACAAAATTTACGGTGACGGCACTCCCTTCGGCGGCACCGAAGCAGACGGTATGAAGAGAATATATGTAGACGATAGCTTTGAGGGCATTATAAACAACGACGAGGTTTATATGAACACCGGAACCTATGCTCCTGCCGTAGGTCTTCAAAACGCCGATTTCTCCGAGGGCTTTAAGTTTTGGACGCTTAGGCGT
>CAYLQF010000087.1:1553-5625 GCA_964385735.1 uncultured Ruminococcus sp.
ATGCAAGCTGGGGTACAGTTTCAACACCCACACTTACGGTAACAACCGAAAGCCCGATTTTCTCTGTAACAATTCAGCGTGGACAGAGCTCTACAATGCAAATAAGGAATGTCCACATTTATAAGGTTACCGACGACGGCGATTATATAGATGTAGCTTCGGGCTACGATGCCGAAACCGCAGCTGCGGTTAATGCTAACGGCGGAAGCGCCGAAAACGGTCTTTTAGACCTTTCGGGTAATATTGCAAGCTCAGTTTCCTATGCAAATCCGTACGATTCCCTTAAAAACGGTGACTTCTCCGAGGGCCTTAAATATTGGTCTATAAAGAGCGACCATTCAGGCTATGCAAGCTCCGGCGCAGAGGTTACCGAGGAGGGTGCTTTGATAACCGCTAATCATTATGACGGTCTTGTAAGCTCAACCGTTATTATTCCCGAGCGTTTAGACGGTAAGTGCATAGGCGTAAGATATGCTTATAACGGTAAAACTCAAGGTCAGTCTGATCTCAGAATTTATAAAAATGCCGTATTGACCAAAACCAATTATCCTAACGGTGAACGCACCGATGCTCTTGCCTTTAAGGACGATAATACAGTCTCAAACAATGTAACCGTTCAAGCAGGCGATAAGATAACCCTTGAAATGCAGGGCGGTGCTGTAGGTGGTCAGTTCCTCTATGAATATGTAGAGCTTGTTTATTTTGACCTCGGCGCTAAGGTTCTGTACAGTTGGGACGGTACTAAGGAATATTCTTGGGACGGTACAACAAATGGCTATGCCGCTCCCGCAGGTGGTACCGAGGAGAACGGCATCTATGCCGATAACAATTCCGAGGATATGGCTTGGACGGCTAAGAACACCTATGTTCTTCCCGAATTCAGAAACGGCGACTTCTCCGAGGGCTTCAGATATTGGACACTTAAGCGCTCCTCTGCTGCCGCAAACGACCGTTATCTAAGCCAGCAGGCAACTGTTGATAAGACTACCGGAATAGTTACCTTTAAGGATGTTCAAAGGGATGACGGTACAACAAATGTTCTTTATGCGGGTATGCGTTCACAGGGCTTTATGATTGACAGCTCAATGCTTAAAGCAACCGATGTTCTTTATGCCGCACTTGATTTCAGAGCAACCCCCGAAGCAGGCGGTCAAATTCATGTAGGTCTTTGGGCTTACGATAAGACCGGCGATACCCTTCTCGGCAACGGCGGTGCCAATTACGGAGTACAGAAGGGCAACAAGAGCACCGAGGAATGGATGACTGCTTATTCTGCCGGAATCAATACCGACGGCGAAGATGTTGTATTCTTTATGTATATGCAAAGATACTTCAATGAAGGCGGCACACAGATAAAGAATTACCGTTTACTCAGAGCCGACAGAGGCGGTCTTGCAGACGCACCCAAGGTAAATCTTGACGGTACTCTCGATACGGCAGCGGGTCAGCTTTACGGCGACGCTAATAACGACGGCGCTGTTGACCTTATCGACCTTGTAAGAATGAAGAAGTATGCTTCTGGCAGCGCCTCGAACGGAATATTCCTTGCCGCTGTTGATATGGATAACGACGATGTTGTCGATGCCTCCGACCTCACAAAGGTTGTAAAGGCTATTATAGACCCCACATATGTTCTTACAAAGGCTGATACCTCCGCTTCTTAAAGCGAGAAAAGGTATGCGCAAGATTGGGCTGCTCCTAAAGCAGTTCGCAGCTAATCAAAATAAATAAAGAAACAGGGCATATTCGAAGCAATCCGTTAACGCAGCTAAAAGCGCTGTAAACGGCAAAACGGATATGCCCTGTTTCTTAATACGAAAATTCAGTTTCAATTTAAGTAAAGGCTTAATTGCTTATTCAGCCTCCCTCGGTCGGTGCTTCTAAGCTTCGCTTAGAGATTGCCACAGGCAATCCGCACCCTGACAAGGGGAGTTGAGACAAAATAAAACAACAAATCAAGTAAAAGCATATAGTCGGGAAGTTATGCCTTGAAATATACGCAGGCTGTATTTCTCGTATTAAATAAAGCAACGAATTAAGCAAAGGCATACGGTCGGGTAGTTAAGCCTTAAAATATACATAAGCTGAATTTCTCGTATTAAAAGAAAAAAGAGGAGATATTTTATGAAAAAATTACTTATACTTGCCGCAGCGGTTCTTATGCTGCTTGTATTTACCGCTTGCTCCGGTGACGATTCAACTTCATCTGTGCCGGACACCGCAAAGACCGATACCGAGGTCTCAGCCGAAAAAGGCGGCGAGGCTTTAACCGCTCTTACCGAAAAAAACGGCAGCTGGCGACTTAATATTATATCCGAAAAAGAAATATCGGTTGTTAAATTCAGTCTGAGCGGTGAGGATGGCGAGCTTCTGTGCCTAAGAGGCGCTCCATACGACACCTACGATAAGGCGCTGACCGATCAACGCCCCGAGGACTGCGAAACCGTAAACGATGTTAAGTATTGGTATGAGGTGGGAGACAGCTGCTACCTTTCCTGCACCGTATCCGATAATACCGTTACCTTTTATTCGGACGAATTTGATATGAAATTGGTTTTAACCCGAACCGAAGAGAACAGTATGCAGCTAACTGCCGCCGAAAATGTGCCGCCTCGCTTTTATGAGCTTAAGGAGGGTCAGGTATTCAGCTTCGAGCCCGCAGCTTAATATGAAGACAGAGCCCTGTGTGTAACAGGGCTTCGTTTTTATGCACAAAGCAAATGAAAAGTGCTTTGTGTCGGTAAATATTTTCGACCTGACGAGTAATCCTATTTACATAGGGTCGCAAAGCATCAAACGGCGGCCTTGTGATAGGACGGTGCTTATGGAAAAACGAATTTTCAAAGCCTTTACAGCTGTTTTGTTTTACGCTTTGGGCTGTTTTTTGTATTCGATCGGTGTGGCAGCTTTTATAACGCCGAACGAAATATCTCCCGGCGGCTTTACGGGCATAGCAACGGTTATAAGCTACCTTTGGGGTTTACCGAGCGGAGCGGTGCTTTTTGTCTTGAATGTTCCCGTTTTAATTATCGGATTTTTAAAATTCGGCAAAGAGCTTATCGCAAAAACCGCTCTCGTTACCGTTATGCTATCGGTTATACTTTCGCTTACAGAGGGGCTTATGCCGCCGCTTAAAACCGATAAAATACTCGCCGGTGTTTTTGGCGGAATACTGATGGGGCTTGGTATGAGCCTTGTTCTTTTGCGGGGCGCAACAACCGGTGGGGTAGATATAATAGCAAAGCTTGTAAACTCAAGCTTTAGGCATATAACCGTGGGCAGACTTATCCTTTTTATGGATGCCGCTGTTATTGCTCTTGCCGCCCTTGTCTACAAAAATGCAGAAAGTGCCCTTTATTCCGTGGTGTCGCTTTACGCCTCCTCGAAAATGCTCGACGCAATGCTTTACGGAGCCGACAGGGGCAAAACGGTGTATATCATAACAGATAGGGCACTTGATATCGGAAAAGCGGTAGGAGAAAGAATGAAGAGGGGAGCTACGATTATTAAGTCCGTCGGTGCTTATACCGGCAAAGAAAAAAATATGCTTATGTGTGTGCTCAGAATACAGGAGGTAGCCTCTCTTTATTCCATAGCCGAGGAATTTGACCCTGCCGCATTTATTTTCGTATGCGATGCGGGCGAGATTATAGGTGAGGGCTTTAAAAAGCCATAAAAGCAGCCAAGTCTTTTGTTAATATGCACAAAAACGCACGCTAAACTTTGTGAAATCTCTGAGAACTTTTTTGTAAAAAAAACTTGTATTTTCCTCGGTTTTATGATATTATAACAAGGCACGCTGTATAAAAGCAGCGTAAACATGCGTTGATGCAGGAGGTGGCCGACCGTTAGCGTCGGGAAATTTCTGCGGAGTATGTCCGATTTTAAACCGGGCGAAAGAACTTTGGAAGGCATAGGGATAACTTGCGAGTCCTTATGCAACGGCGCTTAAAGGCGCTGTCCGGAATTGCCTGCAACCCCAGCAATGCCGGTTTTATATTGTGCCGAAAAGAAATACACGGCACGGTGTAAGTTTTGCCCGCCAACTAATCAAGGAGGCGAATTTTCACAT
>CAYLQF010000088.1:0-2445 GCA_964385735.1 uncultured Ruminococcus sp.
GCTCTCGGCTTTGCCCCCGAAAGGCTTGTTTATATTTCCTGCGATCCCGCAACTCTTGCAAGAGACGCCGCCTTACTTAAGGACTGCGGTTATTCACTTGCCGAATACACCCCCGTGGACCTCTTTCCGAGGACTACACATACAGAAACCGCCGCCTTGTTTTTAAATGTCTGCAAAGCCGAACAACACGGCTTTAAGAAATAAAAAATCAATAAAAAGGGGAAAAAGTATGAAAGTATGTTCAAAATGCGGCAAAGAGTTATCTGAAGCCGAAAAATTTTGTCCGAGCTGCGGCTCGCCCGCACCTGAAAAGGGAAAAACAGCTTGCGCCTCCTGCGGTGCCGAGCTTGAGGAAGGCAATCTGTTCTGCTCCGCTTGCGGAGCAAGGGTATTAACGGCTCCTGTGCCTGTAGCCGATAACGCTTCGACAACAGATTTACAGCAGGTTGACCCCGAGCCCGTACCCACGGCATCTGCCGTTGCAGTTGAAGAAAGACCCGAAGAGCCGATTCAGCAAATTCAGCCGGTCGCTGACGAGACTGTGCTTGACGGCTTTGAGGCTGTCAAGGAGCCGAATAAGAAAAAACGCACCGTAAATCTTATAATTCCCATAACAGCTGTTGTCCTTGTTCTTGCTATAGCTGCCGGTGTTTTGTTTTCGCTTATCGGTAAAAAGGAGCCCGATTGCATATTCTATTTAAGAAACGGCGAAATATACTATTCCGATTTTAACGACAGCTACAAGCTCACAGAAGACCTTATCGGCAAAAGCGATTTAGACGAGGACGATATCGGCAGATATTCGGATTACGATGTCGTTCAGCTGAGCAGTGACGGCAAACGGATTTTCTATCCGGACAAAATCACCGACCTCGATGACGGCTTCAATCTTTATATGAAGAAATTCGGCAAAGAGGATGCCGAGGCCGAAAAGGTAGCCTCCGATGTTTATAGCTATAAGATAGACAAAAACGGCAAAAATGTTTTGTATTCGGTTTACGACGACGGTAGCTACACCGTTTATAAGACCGACCTTAATGACCGAAACAGAATAGCCAAAGAGGTTGAAGATATGTATGTATCGGAAAACCTTGAGCACATATGGTATGTTACGGAAAGCGGTAAGCTTTATTTTGTTGACGGCGATGCAGAGCCCGAAAAGGTAGCCTCCGATGTAAGCTATTTTGCACCGATAGACGAGTCGGCAAGGTCTGTTGTTTATAGAACCGAAAAGGATGCACTTTATACGGCAGTCGGTACAACCACAACAAAAATATCTTCCGATGTAAATAACATCATTTATGTATTCTCCGAAAGCAAAATATATTATTCAAAGGAGACAAAATCGGAAAACGGACTCAGCGAATTTGTAACCGACAGTAAAAAGGAAGCCGACGCTAATTTTACAAGACCGCAATATCCTTATTGGAGCGACTACGATTCATTCGATGCTTACGAGGCTGCCTATGATGCCTATCAGGAAGAATTAAAGGAATATCGCAATAAGCTCAGCCGTGACGAAATCAGAGAAGAGCTTGAAGACGCAACATATAGCTTATACCAAGCAAAAGAGCTTTATTTGTACAACGGCAAGAAATCCGTAAAGATTTCGGATGAATATTATTGGCTTGAAGAAACAAACGAAGAGTCACAAGCGCTGATTTTCGGCTCTTATGACAAATCCGACATCAAAAAAACAGATATAGCCGATATCGATTCTATTTATGACCTTGAAGAGGAAATAGACGATATTATGGATAAAAATAAAGTCTATTATATGGTAAGCGACGAAAAATCGGCTAAGCTTTCGGTTTCCGGAACAACAAGCTTTGCCTTCAGTCTCGACGGTAAAACAGTATACTACACCGAGGATCTCTCCGATAAGGGCGAAGGTCTGCTTTACAGAGCTTCGGTTTCCGGAACAAAGCTTTCTGATAAAAAGAAGATAGATTCCGGAGTTTATCTCACAAATCCCACCGTTACAAAATCCGGTCAGCTTTATTACTTTAAGGATAAAGACGGATATGTTGCCGACCTTTACCTTAACGGCGAAAAAGTGGATGAGGATGTTTATGTATACTCATTATACGCAGATGAAAACACACTGTACTACTTAAGCGACTATGATGACGACGACTATATCGGCACCTTAAGAAAAGCAAAGGGTAAAAACAGCGAAAAAATAGCCCGTGATGTTTATGCCTTTGATATAACCTCAACCGGCAGATTGATTTATGTCACCGATGTTTCCAGCAGCGATGACAGCGCAGATATCTATGTATTAAAGGGCAGTGAGGGCGAAAAAATCGCAGGCGATGTTAAAGCAATAGCTTTTCCCTCCTATTCAGGTAAATGGCTGGTTTAACCTGAGCTTTACAAGACTGCTATTTTTAAGCAGTTTATAGAAATACCGATTTTTGGTGTAAAAAACGGCGAGGTCTGTAA
>CAYLQF010000088.1:2545-5567 GCA_964385735.1 uncultured Ruminococcus sp.
CTTCGGCAAGGAAGCGATGCCCTGTAGCATTTAAAGGCCTCATCGTTTCTTGAAAGCATAGCAAGAGCTATTATAGCCCATGTATTTGAATGGAAGAATATTCCGCCGTTTTCTCTTACTCCTGCTGGAAAGGCATAATAGCTCTTTTTTGTAGGGTCGTAGGCACCGGTAGGATTATAATGTGTTATAAGTCCCATATCGGTATAAAGATATTTCATAACATTATCCATAGCTGTATTAAGACGCTCACTGTCAACTATCTCGGACATAACCGCCCAGCTTTGCGGAATGAGGTGAACCTTGTTATACTCATCGTCATCCGTGCAGAACTTTTTTCCTTCGGGAGTAAATGCTCTTATAAACCACTTCCCGTCCCAAACTGTATCAAGCTTAGCTTTGCAATAATCGTTTACCCTCTGCATCTCGGGTATGCGCTCGGTCAAGCCGCAGGCCTTGTAAAGCTTTAAAAGCTCAGTTGAGGCATGAGCCAATTGAAAGAAAACAAAAACGCTTTCGGCACCGTTAAGGTCTATGTTCATCCAAGAAAGACTGTCATCCCAGTCGGATCTGAGCATATCGGGAATTCCGTGCTTTCCGAGGTGCTTCATAGTAAAATCTATACCCTTTTCAAGATGCTCTAAAACGGTAGCTTCACCACCGTCATGATAGGGGACGACCTCGAAAAGGAAATTGCTGTCCCCTGTTTCCCGTACATAGTTGCAAACAGAAAGTATGCTCCAAAGATGATCATCGCTTCTGCCTCCGCCGCAGGCCTTCTTGGTGGCAGGATAATAAACGCTAAGAGCGTTACCGTCACTATTCTGAATTGAAAGCAAAAGCTTTATCCGCTCCCTTGCTGCCTCAAAGCGGGAGTGCATAACACCGAGCACATCCTGCATACTGTCTCTGAAGCCGAAGCCTCTGTCAACACCTCGCTCATAGTAGCTTATAAAGCGAGACCAATCAAAGGTTGTATTTGCCTGATAGGGATGCCACGAATTAAGCATAAGGTTTACATCGCTGTCAGGTGTTTCAACGGTAAAGCAACCTATCGTTTTATTCCATCTGTCTTTAATTTCTTCAAGCGCATTATCACAGCCGTAAAGCGCATCGTTGAAAAATCGTTCGGATTCCTCATAGGAGGCGCAGGCACCCAAAACATTTGTAAATGATTTACTCTCATTCGGCTTTAGCACAATTTCTGAGCATAAAGCACCTATGCAGGAATCGGCTTCGATTAAGGTGTTTTCACAGCTGCCGCTCTCAACCCCTGCCGGATTTGATTCGCTGTTATACGAGCCGATAAAAACGCTTTGGTCGGTATCAAAGCCTATTACCTCAAGGTCTGTTCCAAAGAAGGTCATAAGCTCGTTTTTATGCGGAAACGAGCTTGAATCCGAGCTTATAAGAAGCTTTTTACCGTCAAAGGAGGTTTTGAAGGTCATACAGCTCCAATGACAAAGCTTATCGGTTTGTGCCTCGGGATAAGAAAACTCAACATAGGAAAATATTTTAAGCCGACGAACACGGTCGCTTTCATTTTTTATTGTTGTTTTCCAAAGCTCAAAGCGCTTGCCCAGCGGTACAAAATAGGTCGTTTCGGAAGAAATATCGGCATATTTTCCGGTTATTTTGGTATATCCGAAGCCGTGACGGCACTCAAAAAGCTGCATATCCCTTTGAACCGGCTGCCACATAGGGGTAAAATAATCACCGCTTTCACAGTCCTTTATATAGATATATCTTCCGGGGCGATCTATGGGTACCCCCTGAAATCTGTATCTTGTCATTCGTTTGTTTGACGGATCTCCGTCAAAGGTAAGACCTCCGGCAGTTGCCGAAATAAGACCGCCGAAGCCGCCAAAGCCCAAATAGTTCATCCAAGGCGTCGGCGTTTTGGGATTCGTTATAACATATTCGTTTTTGTTGCGGTCAAAATATCCGTATTCCATAATAATATTTCTCCTTTTTAAAGCAGGTGGATTTTCATTTATTATTTTATCTTATAAAAAGGCTTTTTTCAACACATATTTTAAGTTATTTGACATAAGGCGGGTTTTGTGATAAAATTTCAGTATCGTATATTAAAAGGGAGAGCTTTCATTATGAAAAAGCTTAAATATCATAAATTTTTAGTGTTCTTCGGGCTTTGGGCCATAGCGGTAATAAGCGCCGCATATGCGGCAATTTATTATTCGGGAATAATGTATAATTGGGCGCAAACCTACTCCTCCGCAGAAAGCATATACTCCTATTACGGCAAGGGCCTGAAAATACTCGACAGTGCTTATGCAACTCTGCTTGTGGTTTCGGCAGCGCTTTCCGTTATAGGAAGATACCGTCTTAAGAGTATGACCGGTGACGGCGTAATTGCCGTTTGCTCCCTTTTCGCTCTTCAGGGTGCATTTCCTCTTATATATTCGATTTCGGCTTATTTTATAACTAAAAGCGTTACCGCCGTAACACTTAAGGGCGTTTTAACTCTTGTATTTTGGCTTGCCCTTGCCGCCGTCACATTCATATATTACAAAAAGCGGGGAATCAAATTTAAAAACGCCAAAAAAGCCGACTGAAGGCAAGCCTTAAGCCGGTAATACCAAGCCCTTGTCTTGCATATTATATGTCGGAGGGCTTGATATGAAAATTTTGGGAATTATATTTGCCGTGATTTTTTCGGCAGCAGTTGGTTTTATCCTTTTTCTTGCTGCAAGAAGCGGCAGATTTTTTAAATCGGTTGCCGTTAATGCAGCTGTAGGTCTTATTGCACTCATACTTGTTAATATAACCTCACGCTTTACGGGGTCCGAAATCCCCATCAATTCTTATACCGTTCTCGGCGCCTCTCTTTTGGGGCTTCCCGCCGTTATATTTTCTCTTATTATGCCATTTATTTTTCTGTAATTTTTCTGCGATTTTTTGCAATATCGGTGTTGACTTTCACTTTTCTTTATGATACAATAATTTAGTCACATATGGAGAGGTATCGAAGTGGTCATAACGAGGCGGTCTTGAAAACCGTTTG
>CAYLQF010000089.1:0-5529 GCA_964385735.1 uncultured Ruminococcus sp.
ATAGAAAGGATATCTTTTTTCAAGCTTGTTTTAGAGCCTTGTGATGCCAATAAAGCGGCAGCTTCCTTATGCGAGGTATCTCCGAAAGAAATACCGGATATACCGCTGTCATAGTATCTAACAGCTGTACCTTCCGCAATTTTGCGAAGCTCCTCAAGAGACATCTTATCGAGCTGTGAACCTGTGTAAGTCTTAAAAGATTTTTCTACCGCAGTTTTCGGTGATGATGCGATAGGATTCTTTATTGTTTTCAACTTACCGTGTCCGCCGATGTCTTTAAGACCGTCAGCATATACACGTTTCATCTGCTGCGGAAGATCCATTTCTTTGGAAAACTTTGCATATTCGTGCATAGTTGCACGGTAGCGGCTCTGCGCTGCTATAACAACATCTTCACTTACACCTGCATCTTTATAGAGCTTTATGTCCTGACGTTGCTTACGCATCAAGGTTTCGAGCTTGCGTTGATGTTGTGAAGATTCATAAGCGGTATATTTCTTACCTCTGTATTCATGCGGCGTATTTTCTTTGGCATTAAGTGTTTCAAGTTCCTCATCCGTATAGACGCGTTCAGATACACCCGGGATAAAAGGCCAGTAATTATGCCGGCAATTTATTCCGCAAAGTCCTCCGGCAGAACCAAGCCCGCAAATTTCTATAAGCTCCTGCTTTGTATAAACCTTTCCTTGCCATTCCTGATGTGAAGGACGCGCGGTACCATGCCATGATACTTCAAAGTATTCGGTGTCAAGTTTCTCGCCATTTTCATCACTTATATGAGCTGTGACCTGATTTACTCCGGTCATTATCGCACGGCGGGCAGCTACATCAACGCGATTGCTCCAGCCTGTTTCATAAGAGACGGTTCTAAGACCGCTGTTTGTCATTTCCTGAAC
Organism: uncultured Ruminococcus sp.; assembly: GCA_964385735.1. Taxonomy (GTDB): domain Bacteria; phylum Bacillota; class Clostridia; order Oscillospirales; family Acutalibacteraceae; genus UBA737. Next base: position 897 of record CAYLQF010000089.1, read on the forward strand.
TACACGTTTGATTACACTGTCATAATCAAAAAGTCCCGTAGAGATGTCATAAAAGGCACTATCAAGCGTTTTCTGATAATAATCCGCAATCGGTTCAAATTCTCTTTTGCCGTTAACCATCTTTGCAAAACCTAAAGAAGCGGTTATATTTTTAAGTTCATCCTTTGTCTGCTTCTTAGCCGCTGATATAAGCTGCTGCAACTCTTCATTTTCTGTAAAGGAAATTTGCTTTACTCCAACAGCATTATAAAGCTTTTCATCATATGCATAACCTGCGGGGATTATTTCTTCGTAAATCGAATCTACTTGTATTCCCGAGCTTTCAAGGGCTTTTTCAAGAGACTTTTTTATCTCTTCAGAGCCCGCTCCGAGTTGTGACATTCTATGTAACTGATAATCTGCACTGCGTGTAATCTCAGAATTAATTTTTATTCGTCGAATGACATCTGCCATAACGCGATTTTCCAGTTCTCGGAATTGCTTTTCCACTTCTACCGGTAATTGCTCAAGCTGTGATGGTGTGAACATATTTTTACTCCATTATCATGGCGGCTTCCGGAAGATTCTCAAGAGCTTCCTCCAAAGTTTCATTACGCCATTTAGCTCTATATTCTTCAGCCCTTAAAGTTCCGTTCGCAAGATCCTCGCGATCATTCTTACGCTCGGTATCTGTATCTTGGATAATTGAATCGTCAAAATCGATATTTATTTCTACATTCGGCTCTGTCCCTGACGTTAAAAACAAAACCCTGCTGCAAAGATTGCGCAGAGCTGTTTCAAGTACTTTTTCATGTTTACAAAGATTTCTGTATAAATCCGAATCTTCACTTATAACTTCCGTTGCCGTTTTTACACCTGCCCGCTCAAAACGGTATCTATCCTTGCCGAGACCGCATTTAAAAGACAAAACATCCAAATTTTTATTTAAACCGGCTGTATGTGCCTCTATTCGCAGCTGACCGTTGGTTTCGGTTATTCCCTTATCCTCGCTTCCTTGGTATGCATGGAATACCGTATCGTTTGTATCAAAAATAGCTGCTGCATCTCCGTCAGCGGTCATTTTTATTTTTGCAAGACTCGTCGGAACAAAAATACGCTTCTTACCCAACTTAAATTCATTGCAAAGACTGTCATAAACAAGATCACAGCCTTTAAGGACATCTATAGCATTAGCATAAACCGATATGCCCATTGGACTGTCGAGATCTATATTATTCTTAATATTCGGGGTAATAATCTGAAACAGCGGCTTAATTGATTTAGTATCAACTACCGATTCTATACCATTCGCACCTTCAAACTCCTTACCGGTTTCAGCATCAATATAGTAATTCTTAATAAGATATGTAGGATCTTCTTTACTTTTAAGCACGTGGATTTGCAAATATACAGTAGCCTGACCGTTCATCTGACAACGACTGCCAAAAGCTACTTCTTTAATTACTCCATTCTCCCATGAAAGCGGAAAAATCATATCCGCGCGGATATAATCAATAACAACTCTATCTCTTTGCTTAAATTCAACAAAAGCTCCTGTTCCGAGAGCCATTGTTATTTCTATAAGCTGATTCGCACGCATTTCAAATTCGTTATCTGCAAAAACGCTTTTTAAGACCTCATCACTCGCTTCATCAGAAGTTATAAGGACTTTTTCGTTGAGCAGGAGATTTGCCCAATCCTCACATACCGTTTTTGCCATATCGAGATGAGCACGGCGAAGAGTAGTATTCTTGATGCCATTGTTGATTCGATATTGATGAAAAGAATCGTCATATCCCTGATACCAGTTAATCCACTCATTTATTTTATCAACTGTTAATCCGGAATAAGGCTTATAGCCAAGAGCTTCAAGACATTGTTTGATTGTTAAATTAATAGGCATTTAATTTCACCCCATTTATTTTTTATCTTCCTGAAAGATACATAAGATCAGACTGTGTCGGCTCTGTTGAATACTCCATTGAGTCAAGTGAATCGATGTTAGTGGTACCGTCATCAAGACGCTCGTCTTTAAATAAGCTTTTTTTCTCATCAAAGACAGCCTCCTCCAAAGCTTCTATTGTCTTTTCGCACTTCTCACAAATAAAAAATCTACCCTGTGCCATTATGGAGTTGTAAAAAGCAATGCGATCGTTTATCGGACCTTTTATAGCGTTCTTCACATCAATAACCACGCCCGCTCGCGTAACAGCATCAATAAGCCCTTGAATAAGTGTCTGCTCCGCGCTGTCGCATCTTGCTTCATATACTCTGTATTTTTCCTGTGCCCGCTTTACAAAGTCAATAAAAGCCTCACAGAGCTCAGTAGGGCTCATTCGCTTTTTTCTGTAAAACTCATCAATTACAACTACGTCATACTTGTCGGTGATTCCCGTAAGCGTAAATGCGGTTGCAGAACCGGTACCGCCGAAATCAACACCGATAAATGCAGCCTTTATAAAAAACTTCCTTTTCTTTAAGTCCGATTCATTTAGAACTGCTTCTGTTATGATGAATTTTTCTTTATTATTAGCAAAATCTTCATAAACAAGTCCGTCAGCAGCACACCATAATCCCTGTATCATTCGCTTATAAAATACGCCTGTAAAGGAATTCTTATAGTATTGCTTTCGCGCTTCCGAAAGCGTAAGATTATCATCCATTGTAAAGTGAATGTGATACACATTCTTTGCTTTGGATACTCGAATAAATTCTGTATTAATATAGTGTGACGGTCTGTCCGGATTGCAATTCATAAAGATCTTCGCATTTTCAACAGAGCAACGTGATAGGACTTGATACACGAAGCTTTTAGGCATAAGCGCCGCTTCATCCAGGTAAGCTCCCGCGGCAGTAAGACCCTGCACCGTATCTTGCGAAGCTTCATTATTACCGGCAAAGAGATAATAATTGTTAGACTTTACAGTTATAAAATTTTCAGAACGATTGTATTCATAATCAATATTCATTGAGGAGAGCATTGCAAGCATCGGTGCTACTACATTTCGCTTAACAGCTCCTATTGTTTTCCCTGCGATAATGAAGTTTTCATACTTAAATTCCAAAGAAAAAAGTAAAAACCCGAGGATACATGCTACCGTTTTTCCCGAACGCACAGAACCGTCAGCTATCATTATGTCAAAATTGTGAGTAGGCGCATCCGATCTCCACCAATTTATAACTTTTAATTGCTTTTGTGAAAAAGGCTGAAACTTAAACTTCTGAATTAAATTCTTCTTCATACAAGGCTCCTAAATCTTCTGTCGAAGGCTTGAGCGCGCGTAACAGCTCATCAATGTTATCCTTTTCAGAATCCTTAACGATATGATTACTCAGCCATTCAAGCGCTCTCATTTTATCTGCCAGCGCTATGCTTGATAGACTGCCGCCGTTTCCGAGTTTTATTTGAGATATAAGAGAGCCGTCATACTCATCGGCATTGCCGTTCATTGTGACAAGACCGTCCGGAGAAATATCTATGAAATCGGTTATATCTGCAAAGGCTATGTCAATGTATTTTTGCAAAATGTCATCCTCTGAAATAAGCTCCCTTGTAAACTTATTTTCTTTGAGCTGTTTTATATAGTCTTGAACCTTAACATTTCTTAACATTCTGGATGCACACACAGCCGCATTTTCACTTGTCACGTTATATGCTTTTTTATATGCCTTCGTTCCGTTAAAACTCTTTACATAAAAAAGGCAGAAAAGCTTTTGTTTATCAGTCAAATCGCCGACTTCGGGGATCTCCTCGAAATCGGCGTTATTTTTTTCTTCTTTAATTGTATCTTTTTCAACTTGATGTGATTTTGCACCCTTTTTTTCGGTTTCCGTTTTTGTGTGCAAAACTTTTTCAGTTTGTGTGCGCTTCCATTTGTATCTTTTTTTCCATGATTTTACGGTGTCGATTGACACCTTATATTTTTCTGCAATTTCCTTATATTTCATGCCGGCAACATAGTCGGCTTCGGCATATTCATATAACTTTAAGTCCGGCATTGTCACCACTCTCTTTTTAATATCAAAAGAGCAGTGCTTAATAAAAAAAAGCACTGCTCTAAAAGGAGCCGCCGATATTTCACCTGTGAGCACGCGCTTTGGCGACAGCGCGGAGGGGCGAGTGAGTTTCCCCTCTATTCCACACTATCATTTTAGCACATTAAAAGCGGACAAAACGGACAAGTTTTATTTTTTCATTATTTTTTCGGCAAGTCATTTATAAAGCGACTATAAGCTTTTCTAACCGAATCTGTAGTATTATTTCCGGAAAGCCGAGCGGCTATTTTTGACCAGTTTAAGCACTCTATACATCTGTACTCTAAAATGAGTCTCATACGAGGATCCGAAACGGTATCTATAAATTCTTCAGCTTGGTGTATTCTTTCCTCAAGTTCTTTTTTTAAGGCGTAATACTTTGATATGTACTTTTCTGTTTCATCAACATATTTTTCCTGCTTGCTCTTATTACTGCCTTTACAAGAACCGGATACGGAATTTGAGAATCCGGAAGCACTTTCATATTTTGCACGTGCGAATTCAATCTTTTCTTCGATCCGTTTTACATCAAGCTTTAAATAATAGATGTCTTCAAGATCCTGTTTTGTCACCTATTTTCCCTCCTTAATTATCCGCTCCCCCAAAAGAACAAAAATCA
>CAYLQF010000090.1:0-5436 GCA_964385735.1 uncultured Ruminococcus sp.
AATATCACCGGTAGGCGGAGTGGCGGTTAGTCCCGATATTGCTTCTCTGATTCGTAACACCGACTTTTTGTCTAATTTTGCAAGAAATTTTAAAGCATCTTTAGAATATTTGATTCGAAATTCCGTCATCTGTATTTTCTCCATTTATATGTGATTTATCCTATACTTAATTATATGGGATATATCCTATTTTGTCAATATATATTACAAGATATTTTCATAAAAATCTTATATCCCACAAGTATAAGCAAAAGCCTATTTCACATTACCAATCGGAAGCTTCTTCTATCCAATAAACATCGCATCGCCGAAGCTGAAAAATCTGTATTTTTCTTCAACTGCGCATTTATATGCATTCATTGTATTTTCATACCCTGCAAAAGCACTTACAAGCATTATAAGGGTGCTTTCGGGCAGATGAAAATTTGTTATAAGGCAATCCATACATTTAAATTCAAAGCCCGGATAAATAAAAATACTTGTATCGCCGCGACAAGCACGCATTTCACCGTACTTAGAGACTACGCTTTCCACGGTTCGGCAGCTGGTTGTTCCGACGCAAATCACCCTTCCACCCGAGTCTTTGGTTTCATTGATAACACGGGCAGCTGCTTCGGAAACAGAATAATACTCAGAATGCATTTTATGCTTCGTTATTTCATCCTCCTTGACGGGACGAAATGTTCCCAACCCGACATGGAGTGTAACATATACTACCTTGACACCTTTTTTCTCAAGCTCGGAAAGCATTTCCTCGGTAAAGTGAAGACCGGCGGTCGGTGCTGCTGCGGAGCCAAGCTCTTTGGAATAAACAGTTTGATATCTTTCCCTATCCTCAAGCCTTTCCTTTATATACGGTGGAAGAGGCATCTGTCCCACCTTATCAAGCACCGAAAAAAACTCGCCGTGACAATCAAAGGTTATGACCCTGTTTCCATCGTCAAGCACATCGTCAACAACAGCCGAAAGCTCTTCGCTGAATTTAAAGCGAGAGCCCTTTTTTGCCTTTTTACCCGGACCTGCCAAAGCCTCCCATTTAAGCAAGGAGTATTGCTTTAAAAGCACAAATTCAACTACAGCACCCGTTTCCTCCTTAACACCATAAAGTCTGGCCGGCAAAACACGGGTATCATTAAGCACCAGACAATCCCCCGATTTTAAATACTGAGGTAAATTATAGAATCGTTTATGTTCAATTGCGCCTGTTTTTTTTGAAATAATCATAAGCCTTGATGAATTTCTCGGCTCAACCGGAGTTTGTGCTATAAGCTCTTCGGGCAAATCATAATAAAAATCAGTTTTCTTCATATTTCCACCGCTTAAATATGCATAAAATAAATTGACAAACAATAAATATAATGATATCATTATATTGCATATTTGCAAATTTAGCAACTATAAATTTAAGTTTTAAAGGGAAGTTTTCAAATGAGAAATTACAATGTCGGAATAATCGGAGCAACAGGAATGGTAGGTCAGCGTTTTGCGCTCCTGCTTGCGGATCATCCGTATTTTAAAATAACCGCTCTTGCCGCAAGCTCAAGAAGTGCCGGAAAAACATATGAAGAGGCGCTTGGCGGCAGATGGGCTATGAAATCCCCTATACCCGAGGCTCTCAAAGACATTAAAGTTTCCGATGCGCTTAAGGATGCTGATGAGATTGTAAGCAAGGTTGATTTTGTTTTCTGTGCAGTCGATATGAAAAAGGATGAAATTCTTGCACTTGAAGAAATGTATGCGAAAAAGGAATGTCCCGTAATTTCAAACAACAGCGCAAACCGAAAGACTCCAGATGTTCCTATGGTAATACCGGAGCTTAATTCCGATCATATAAAAATAATATCTGCTCAAAGAAAACGATTGGGTACAAAAAAAGGCTTTATTGCAGTAAAATCAAACTGTTCCTTACAAAGCTATGTTCCGGCACTGTATCCCCTTGATGAAAAATTCGGAGTTGAAAAATGTCTTGTATGCACATATCAAGCCATATCCGGAGCGGGTAAGACCTTTGAAAGATGGCCAGAAATGCTTGATAATGTTATACCCTACATAGGCGGAGAAGAAGAAAAAAGCGAAACCGAGCCTCTTAAAATATGGGGTAAAATCGAAGATAATGCAATAATTCCCGCTTCAAGCCCGAAATTTACCGCACAATGCTTGAGAGTTCCCGTGTCTGACGGTCATATGGCAGCGGTTTTTGTTTCATTTAAAAATAAGCCCTCAAGGGATGAAATTCTTAAGACCTGGAGGGAATTCAGCGGCAGACCTCAGGAGCTTTCACTGCCGCACGCACCGAAGCAGTTTTTAAACTACTTTGAGGAAAACGATATGCCGCAAACAAGACTTAACCGTGACCTCGAAGGCGGTATGGCAATATCTATAGGCAGACTCAGAGAGGACACACAGTATGACTATAAGTTTGTCTGCCTTTCACACAACACACTAAGAGGGGCAGCAGGTGGCGGAGTTTTACTTGCCGAGCTTCTTTGTGCCGAAGGATATATGGACTGATTTTCAAGGAGTTGTTTTTATGAAAAACAGAGTTTTTACCGGCGTTGCGACAGCACTGATTACACCTATGAAGGATGACGGAAGCGTAAACTTCGAAAGATTATCTTCGCTTGTAAAAGAACAAATAAGTGGCGGAGCTGACGGTCTCGTTATATGCGGTACAACCGGTGAAAAATCCACTCTCCGTTACGATGAGCATCTTAAGGTTATCGAAGCCGCTGCGGCTGCTGCCGATAAAAAGGTTCCCATTATTGCGGGAACGGGCAGCAATGATACGGTTTATTCGGTTGAGCTTTGTAAGGATGCCGCAAGCGTCGGAGCAGATGCTTTCCTTATGGTTACGCCGTATTATAACAAAACCTCGCAAAGAGGTCTTGTTGCGCATTATAATTATATTGCAGACCGTGTTGATAAGCCTATAATACTTTACAATGTTCCTTCCCGTACAGGTGTTGCAATAAGGCCGGAAACATATAAAGAGCTTTCAAAGCACGAAAGAATTGTTGCCGTTAAGGAAGCAAACGGAGATCTTTCATCGGTTGCGCAAACAAAATACCTTTGCGGCGACGAGCTTGATATATATTCGGGCAACGACGATCAGACAGTTCCAATGCTTTCTCTCGGCGGAATCGGAGTTATATCCGTGCTTTCGAATATTGCGCCGAGGGTTATGCACGATATGTGCATTAGCTATCTTAACGGTAACACCGAATTCGCAGGTAAGCTTCAAATTAAATATATAGGTCTTATGAACGCACTCTTTTCGGATGTTAATCCTGTACCGATTAAGGAAGCTATGAATATGCTGGGAATGGAAGCTGGCCCTTGCCGACTTCCTCTTTACGGTATGTCCGAGGAAGCTAAGAAAAAGCTCTTTGAGAAGCTGATTGAATGTGGATTCAGCCCCAAGCTGTAAATCAATAAATACAGGATGTGAAAAAATTGATCAACATACTTATATCGGGCGCAAGCGGAAAAATGGGGCAAAAAATAGCCGAGATAGTTTCAAAAAAGGAAAATGCACGGATTATATGCGGAGTCGACAAAGCTCCTATAAATTCCGATTTCCCGATATACACTTCCTTTAAGCAGGTATCCCTAAAACCCGATGTTATTATAGACTTTTCCCATATATCTGTTTTAAACGACCTCATTGATTATGCCATAAAGCATAAAATACCGGTTATACTTGCAACCACGGGCTATTCGCAGGCCCAAAAGCTTATTATTGAAAAGGCAGCAACCGAAATACCCATATTTTACACAGCCAATATGTCTATAGGAGTGAATTTGCTCTGCGCATTAGCCTCTAAGGCAGCCGCCATGCTCGGTGAGGATTTTGATGTTGAAATAATAGAGAAGCATCATAATCAAAAAATCGATGCCCCCTCGGGAACGGCTCTTATGCTCGCAAATGCAGTTAATTCTCAATTTAATGGCGATTATTCCTACGAATACGACCGACATTCAAAACGGAGCAAAAGGCCGAAAAACGAAATCGGTATTCATTCTGTCAGAGGAGGAACAATAGTCGGTGAGCATGATGTTATATTTGCCGGAAATGACGAGGTTATTACCCTATCTCACTCAGCTGCTTCAAAGGAAATATTTGCTGTAGGCGCCGTAAGAGCCGCCGAGTTTATTATAGGTAAGGCTTCGGGATTATATGATATGAACGATATATTACATATTTGCTGATACTGTTCAAATTATTAAAAACCAAAAGAACAATCCCCTCATATAATGTATAAAGCATTATATGAGGGGATTAAATTATGTTTGATGCATCCGAGCTAAAGCCCTTAGTAACAGAAAAAGATCTTGAGGGCTATGAAAGCTATTTAAATTCAATAACTGCCGACAAAGCAAGCTCAAAAGCTGCCTGTTGGCCCGAAAATTTAATAGGAAGCTATGTGTTTTTAAGAATAATAGCCGGCAATTCTATATTTGCTTATGAAGGTATGATAACAAACGCAGATGAGAATTTCATAAGCTTAAAGCAGAAAGGAAAAAAGCTTTCGGTATTTTTAAGAACTGAAAATATAGTTACCGTTTCTGTACTTAAATAGGTATTTTTCAAACAAAAGTTAAAAAATACCGTGGACTGCCGCTACTGATTAAAGGGTAAACTTAGTTACCGATTTCTTGCCCTTTTTAACAATTATACCGTTGCTCAGCTCATCAAACGAAATCAAATCGGAAGGATTGGTAAGCTTAACATCGTTAACGGAAACTCCTCCCTGTAAAACAAGTCTTCTTGCTTCGCCGTTTGAAGAGACAAGCTTTCCTTTAACAAGTAGAGTAAGAATTCCTATTTTGCCGTCGACAAGGTCTCCTTTTTCAATAACAACCGTAGGCATATCGGCGTGATATCCACTACCCGAAAAAACAGCCCTTGAGGTTTCCTGAGCTTTAACAGCCTCCTCTTCACCGTGAACAAGCTTTGTAAGCTCAAAAGCTAAAATTTCCTTTGCTTCATTCAGCTTACTACCCTCCCATTTGTCCATTTCGTCTATTTGCTCAAGCGGTAAAAAAGTAAGCATTCTTATACATTTCAAAACATCCGCATCGGCAACATTTCGCCAATATTGATAAAATTCATACGGAGATGTTTTCTCGGGATCAAGCCAAACCGCACCGCCGACTGTTTTACCCATCTTTTTACCCTCAGAGTTGAGCAGAAGAGTAATTGTCATGGCGTATGCATCCTTACCGAGCTTTTTTCTAATAAGCTCTGTTCCTCCGAGCATATTTGACCATTGATCGTCTCCACCGAACTGCATATTGCAGCCGTATTCCTTATACAGATGATAAAAATCGTAGCTTTGCATTATCATATAGTTGAATTCAAGGAAAGAAAGTCCCTTTTCCATTCTTTGCTTATAGCACTCGGCTCTCAGCATATTATTCACGGAAAAGCAAGCG
>CAYLQF010000091.1:0-5197 GCA_964385735.1 uncultured Ruminococcus sp.
CAATGACACTGCGGGTATGAACCGCATGCTCTAGCCAACTGAGCTATACAGCCGTTTGAAAGGCTTTTCAAAACGAACAGCTTTTATATTATAAGTGCTAAGTGCCTGTTTGTCAAGTAAAAAAATTCACTTTTTTTTTTAATGCTTGAAATCTCGGCGGAAAATGCTATAATAGCCTTAAAGGGCCAACCGTAAAACCGCCCGTTAAACTCATATACAAAAGGAGCGTATATTATGAATTTTTCCAATAAATTTGTATGCGAATGCAGAGAAATGTCGACCTACGGCAAGCATATTGCGGCCCCGCTTTTCAGAAGATCATTCACCGTGAAGGGAAAACCGGAAAAAGCAGACCTGATTTTATGCGGGCTTGGATTGTATGAGCTTTATATAAACGGAAACAGAATAACTAAGGGTCGTCTTTCCCCTTATATTTCAAATCCCGATCACATATATTATTACGATAGATATAACCTTACTTCATATCTGAATACTGGTGAAAATGTTATCGGAATTATGCTGGGAGACGGATTTTTGAATGCCAAATGTCCCGTTTGGGATTTCGATAAAAATTCATTTTCATCCTCTCCGAAATTAGCGCTTGAATTTTTACTGAAGGATGAAAGCGGAGAACAAGCATTAAATGCCAACGATTTTCACTGCAAGAAAGGCCCTGTTGCTTTCAACGACCTGAGAAGCGGAGAATTTTTCGATAAAAGACTTGAAGAAAAAGGCTGGTTTAATGTCGGCTTTTGCGAAGACGATAAATGGCATACACCGCTTGCGGCAGATACTCCTAAAGGAGAAGCAAGGCTTTGTGAAGCCGAACCGATAGCCGTTCAAAGGGAAATTTCTCCTGTGAGTTTTTACAAAGGCGAGCTGTCGGATGATTATCCGCTCGACGGCCATTATTCTCCCGATATCAAAACCGCAGAGGCTCCAATGGCAAGAACCGGAGGCTGGATATATGATTTCGGTGAAAACAACGCCGGTATTTTCAGACTGAAAATCAAGGGTAAAAGGGGCCAGCGCATAGATATACAGTGCGCTGAAAAAATCACAAACGGTAAGGTTGATTACAGCAATTTATGCTTTTATCCGGACGGATATGCTCAACGGGATATCTACATAGTAGGCAGTAACGAAGAAGAAATATACGAGCCCTTCTTCACCTATCACGGATTTCGTTATATTTACATTACGGGTATTACAGAGGAGCAGGCAACCGAAGCCTTGTTAACCTATCTGGTTATGTGCTCTGACCTACGCACAATAGGGGCTTTTAACTGTTCCGATGATACAGCAAATGAAATTTTCGCAATGGCAAGCAGAAGCGATTTTTCTAATTTTTACTACTTCCCCACCGATTGCCCTCACAGAGAAAAGAACGGTTGGACAGGCGATGCAGCTGTTTCGGCAGAGCATATGACGCTTACTATGGATGTGGAAAAAAGTTATACGGAATGGCTGAGAAATATCAGTGCCGCACAAAGAGGTGACGGCAAAATCCCCTGCATTGTTCCCACGGGCAGTTGGGGCTACGGCTGGGGCAGCGGGCCCGCTTGGGACACGGTTATTTTCACATTGCCGTATATGCTATACCGATACAGGGGCAATACGGAGGTTATTTCGGAAAATGCCCATACTATGATATCCTATCTTCACTATATTTCGGCCTGCAGAAACAAAAAAGGCTTGCTTGAGTTGGGGCTTGGGGATTGGTGTCCGGTAAACAGGGGAAGCTCTGAATATCAAGCTCCGCTTGAATTTACGGACAGCGTTATGACATATGATATGTGCCGTATGGCAGCGACAATGTTTAAGGCAACAGGTATGCGGGAAAACGAAAAATACGCACAGCAATTAGGTCTTGATTTATACAACCGTATCCGTGACGAGTATATAGAGCCCGATACCGTGGCTGTTAAAGGTCACTGTCAAAGCGCTCAAGCCATAGGCATAGCATACGGCATTTTTACCGAAAAGGAAAAGCCCGCCGCTTTCGACAGACTTCTTGATTATATTCATTCAAACGGCGATAAGATTGATACCGGATTTTTAGGTTTGAGGGTTATTTTTAATGTTCTTGCCGATTACGGTGAAGCCGAGCTTGCATGGAAAATGATTGTCGGTAAGGATTTTCCGGCATACGGTTGGTATGTAAAAAACGGTTATACCACCCTACCGGAGCATTTTACGACCGATATGCGGGGAAAATCTCTGAATCATCATTTTTTCGGAGATGTAAAGCAATGGCTTATTCGTTATGCGGCAGGGCTTCGTGTGGAAAATCACAACACCGTTGTTATAAAGCCTTGTTTTCTAAAGGAGCTTAATTTTGCAGCTGCAAGGCATACTCTTCCGGAGGGTGAGGTAGCTGTTTTTTGGGAACGAAAAAGCAAAGAAATTGCTCTGAAAATAATATGCCCGAAAAATATAAAATGCACTGTTGTCGAGGATAAAGAGCACGGTCCCTTGTCAATAAGCAAAATCATAGCTTAGCTCTTTTTTAAACCAAAACGGATATAAACAGCTTGCAATTTGCCGAGCAACGGATTTAACGGAGAAAGCATTTATTATCAGGTGTATAATACAAAGCACGCAAAGGAGGATGAATATAAAATGAGGGTGTTTTCGTAGCCGGTATATCAACAATACGCCTTTAAAGCGGACAAATTCTTATCGAAGGCTTAAGCTTAGAACGATAATTTATTAAGGAGAGTGCTATTATGTTTGAAAACATAGGCGGAAAAATAAAAATGGTAGCGGCAGCGATATGCTGGATAGGAATCATAGTATTTGTCATTTTGGGAATAAAAATAATGTCGGCAGGCGATGAAGCGATTTTGCCCGGATTTTTGATTTTGGTCTTAGGCTCGCTTTTTTCCTGGATAGGTTCATTTATAACTTACGGCTTCGGTCAGCTGGTTCAAAACAGCGATATTATTTCAAGCCGGCTCATGGAAATCAAAGGTAATACCTCTTCACCGAAGATTTCAAGCAGCGGCTTTACCGCAACAAATACCGAAAGCGGTACCGATTCCTCGCTCAAGTGGGTATGTCATAGCTGCGGAAAAATGATAAGCACAGATATTTGCCCGTTTTGCGGAAGTCAATCTCAAAACGAAAGCATCGACAACCGACTTAGAATCGACTCAAATAATCCGATGTCACCGGTGATGTTCGGAGCTTGTCAATCCTGCGGCAGAGAAGGCGTGCTTGTAATAGGACTTACGGTAACAGACGGAGTTAATACTTCAATTGCATCGCTTTGTGAGCAGTGCATAGATAATTTAAAAAACAATTAAAGCTTTTAAGTGCTTTCAAAGCTTTCAAAGCCGCTTAAAAAAATACTTTACTTTTTGCGGCGTTTATGGTATACTCTATTAGCTACCGTGTACTGTGCTATGGGTGTCTGCCGCTAAGCGGAATCCTTTTGACCCATTTGCTCGGTTCACCGGCGGACAATTAAGAAAGGAAGCAGTGTAAAATGACTAACGAAAAGAAGCAGCAGATAATGGCTGAGTACGCTATGCACGAGGGCGATACCGGTTCCCCCGAGGTTCAGATAGCCGTTTTAACAAACCGTATAAACGAGCTTAACGAGCACTTAAGCGTACACAAAAAGGATCATCACTCACGCAGAGGTCTTCTCAAAATGGTAGGTCACAGAAGAAATCTTCTCGCTTACCTCCAGAAGAACGACATTGAGAGATACCGTGCTATAGTTAAGAAGCTCGGTCTCCGTAAGTAATATAAGAAAAAGCAAACCGGATACCCAAATTTCCGGTTTGCTTTATTACTGTTTAACCCTCCGATGATTTTTCTAAGTTTAGCGGTAAATTTCGGATTTTTGCCGTAAAAAATCCGAAATTTATTGCTAAAACGGAAAATCTCCGGAGTTAATATTTAAAATGTAGAAATAAGGAGATTTGAAAAATGTTTGAAAACTACAAGGCTTACGAAACAACCATTGCAGGCAGACCGTTCAAGCTTGAAACGGGCAAAATGGCTCAGCTTGCAAATCAGGCATTTCTCGCAAGCTACGGTGAAACCACCGTGCTTTGCACCGTTACCGCATCCGATAAACCGAGAGAGGGCGTTGATTTCTTCCCCCTTTCGGTTGACTATGAGGAGAAAATGTACTCTGTAGGTCGTTTCCCGGGCTCTTTCCAGCGCAGAGAGGGTCGAGCAAGCGAAAAAGCGATACTTGCTTCCCGTTGTATTGACCGTCCTATCCGTCCGCTTTTCCCGAAGGATATGCGCAACGACTGCTCTGTTGTTGCCACGGTTATGTCGGTTGACCCCGACTGCTCGCCCGAAATAACCGCAGCAATCGGTGTTTCGGCAGCTATTGCCTGCTCGGATATTCCGTGGGACGGTCCGATAGCAAGCACCTCTGTCGGACTTGTTAACGGCGAAATAGTAATAAATCCGACTCTTGAGCAGAGAGCACAGTCAGACCTTAATCTTACGGTTTCATCGACCGAAGACCTTGTTGCGATGATAGAGGCAGGTGCAAACGAAATAAGCGATGAGCTTATGTTCGACTGCATTATGGCAGGTCACGAGGTAAACAAGGAAATAGTTAAATTTATAAACGGCATAGTTTCGGAAATCGGCAAGGAAAAGTTCACCTTCGAATCAAGCAATCCCGATCCCGCAATTATGGCGGAAATTGAAGCTTTCTGTATAGAGGATGTAAAAAAAGCTCTCGACACAGACGATAAAAATGTGCGTGACGCCGCTCTTCTTCCGATATATAATGCCGTTCACGAAAGGTTTGACGCTCAATTTGAGGGCTGCGAAGCAAAGATTGACGAGATTATGTATCTTGTTCAAAAGCACATTGTTCGTTCCTGGCTTAAGGACGAGCACAAGAGGGTTGACGGCAGAGGAATAGATGAAATCCGTCCTCTTAATGCTCAGGTTGATTTGCTTCCCCGTGCACACGGCTCGGGTATGTTCACAAGAGGACAGACACAGGTTCTCTCGGTTGCCACCCTTGCTCCCGTAAGCGAAGCTCAGAAGCTTGACGGTCTTGACGAGGACATAAGCAAAAGATACATTCATCATTACAATTTCCCCTCATATTCAGTAGGTGAAACAAAACCGTCCCGTGGACCGGGTAGGCGTGAAATAGGCCACGGCGCTCTTGCCGAAAAGGCTCTTGTTCCGGTTATACCGAGCATTGAAG
>CAYLQF010000092.1:0-2460 GCA_964385735.1 uncultured Ruminococcus sp.
TGAGGAAGCTATCGGCTACATGAAAGAAAAGGCTCAGAAGTTTATGAAGAAGGGCAAAGAGATAGTCGAAATGAACGAAAAGGCTATCGATGCCGGTGCTACCGCATATGTCAAGATTGACGTTCCCGCAGATTGGGCAAACGCTGTTGACGCTCCCGCTTCAAGCACCGAAAACGGTCCTGCAAAGCTTGTTAAGATGGTTGACAGCATTATGAAGCCGGTCGGTCTTATGAACGGCTACGAGCTTCCCGTTTCCGCATTCGAGGACCATGCCGACGGTACCTTCGAGCAAGGAGCTTCCGCTTATGAGAAGCGTGGAGTTGCGGTTATGGTACCGGAGTGGAACAACGAAACCTGTATCGGATGCAACAAGTGCGCATTTGTATGTCCGCACGCAACTATCCGTCCTTATGCATTGTCCGCAGCGGAAAAGGCTGCTGCTCCTGCAGATATTAAGATAGCTTCAAAGGAGAAGCTTGTTACTAATAAGGGATATTCGTATGCAATGGCTGTTTCTCCGCTTGACTGTATGGGCTGCGGAGTATGCGTAGGTGTTTGTCCGACTAATTCTCTTAAAATGGTATCTCAGGAATCACAGCTTAAGGAGCAGAAGGTATTTGATTACTGCGTAGCAAGCGTTTCGGAAAAGGCAGATGTTGCTACAGATGCAAATGTCATCTCATCGCAGTTTAAAAAACCGCTTCTTGAGTTCTCCGGCTCTTGTGCGGGATGTGCCGAAACCTCCTATGCTCGTCTTATAACCCAGCTTTTCGGTGACAGGATGTATATTTCAAATGCTACCGGATGCTCCTCTATTTGGGGTGGACCGGCTGCTACATCTCCTTATACCACAAACGCCGAGGGACACGGCCCCGCTTGGGCAAACTCTCTGTTTGAGGATAACGCCGAGCACGGCTTCGGTATGTATCTCGGTCAGCAGGCTATACGCAGCCGCCTTATTGAGGATGCAAGAGCTGTTGCTGAGTCAGATAAGGCTTCTGCCGAGGTTAAAGCTGCTGCCGAAGCTTATCTCAACACTTTAAACGACGGCAAAGCAAATGCAGATGCTTCAAAGGCTCTTGTTGCAGCTATTAAGGCTTCGGGTGCACACTGTGACAAATGTAACGATATCGTTAACAATGCGGAATTCCTCTCTAAGAAATCTGTTTGGATATTCGGCGGAGACGGTTGGGCATATGATATCGGCTTCGGCGGAGTTGATCATGTTCTCGCTTCAGGTAATAATGTAAATATTATGGTCTTCGATACTGAGGTTTACTCAAATACCGGCGGTCAGGCTTCAAAGGCCTCTAACATCGGTCAGGTTGCACAGTTTGCCGCTGCCGGTAAGGCAATAGCAAAGAAGAGCCTTGCGGAGATAGCTATGTCATACGGTTATATCTATGTTGCTCAGATAGCTATGGGAGCTGATCAGAATCAGACACTTAAGGCAATTAAGGAAGCTGAGGCTTATGACGGCCCGTCGCTTATAATAGGCTATGCACCCTGTGAGATGCATTCCATTAAGGGCGGTATGGTTAATTGCCAGAAGGAAATGAAAAAGGCCGTTGATTGCGGCTATTGGGATCTTTTCCGTTATAATCCGGCACTTAAGGCAGAGGGTAAAAATCCCTTCAGCCTTGATTCGAAGCCCGCAACAGCCGATTATAAGGAATTCATCCTCGGCGAAGCCCGTTATTCCTCTCTTACTCGTTCTTTCCCAGAGCGTGCCGAGCAGCTCTTTGACAAGGCTGCCGATACCGCTAAAGCTCGTCGTGCTCATCTTGAGAAGCTTGTTGAGCTTTACGGCAAATAATAACGGCTTTGTAATCCATACTTAAAACAGTAAGGCACCCGCTTTAGGATCCACAGTCTTAAAGCGGGTGCTTATTTCATTGCTTTTCACATAATTTTTCACTTTACATAAAATGTATTGAAAATAAAATTTTACCTTTGGTTTATAAAAAGCAAAAAAGGGTAAAAATAAGCTTGTAAACATTATTCGGAGTGTGAAATAGCAATGAATATTAAACGGGGAGAAATCTATTATGCAGACCTGAGCCCTGTTGTAGGCTCTGAGCAGGGCGGAGTAAGGCCTGTACTTATAGTTCAAAACGATGTGGGCAATCGTTACAGCCCTACAGTTATAGCAGCTGCTATAACAAGTCAGCAGGAAAAAAGCAATTTGCCGACTCATATAAAGCTCAGAGCAGACGGCTGCGGTCTTTCTAAGGATTCTATAGTATTGCTTGAACAGGTTAGAACTATTGATAAAAAAAGACTTAAAGAAAAAATGGGAAGTCTTGATGATGGTCATATGGATATGGTGGACAAGGCGCTAAGCGTCAGCTTCGGCCTGTCGGCTAATCAAAGTAATTTCTTATAAGCTTTGGGCTTTAAAAATAATATATAAGCGTCGGTGAATATCTAAACCTCACCGACGCTTATGCTTTAATAAAG
>CAYLQF010000092.1:2560-5196 GCA_964385735.1 uncultured Ruminococcus sp.
TAAAGCTTATTTGTTTTTGAAGCCCTTACCGTTCATCTGGTTCCTGTCTCCGGCTTCAGGTATGGCGGGCATTTGCGAGCCGTCCGAATCGGGTCGTGTGCCGCCACCGCCACGGTTATTATTCGGCATTTGATGTCCGCCCATTCCGGTACCGGCAGATGAATATATATAACCGTTCATTTCAATTGTTGCTATCGATTCTCCGCCTGAGTAATCGGAGCTGTAGGAAAAGCCGTTTTCATCCGATGATGCTATTGTGGCTCCGATAATAATGCTATAGCTTGATTTATTATCTATTTCCGGCGCCGAAATTACAGCAGCAGAGTATTCCTTTTCGCTCGTCAGCCCTACAATAGCCTTTCCGCTTGTATTGCATAAAGCAAAGACAGAGCCGGAAGCCTGTGTGTTGAAGGTGTAAAGAATGGCACCCTGATTTTCCGCAGAGCTAAAGCCCTGAGCCATACCCGAGCTGCCTAAGGCTATAAACACACCGCCGGTTATAGCTGCTTCGCCGTCATAGTCAAGCGCACTGTCACCGTCACTTGTCGGACCGCTGACTATAGTCGTTCCGCCGCTTACATAAACAGAACCGTTTGAGTCGATACCGTCTCCCGAGGCATTTACATATAAATATCCGCCTGAAATAATTATTTTTGAATTTGAGCCGGAAAAGCTGTTTTCGCCTGGTCTGCCGTTTATCGATGATGAATCATTTCCACCTGCGGCATTAAGACCGTCATCCGATGCCTTAAGCTTTATGCTGCCGCCGCTTATGCCGATTTCGTTTGCTTCAAGTCCCTCATAGCTTTTACTGATATCAATGCTTCCGTTTGATATTTGAAGTGCAGAGTCCGCATGAATACCGTCGTCTCCGGAGGCAAGGCTAAAGGTGCCGCCCGATATGCTTATACAGCTGTTTGAATGTATGCTGTCATCTGCGGAATCAATTTCAAAGGAGCCCGCTTCTATTATAATATCCGAGCCTGCCTTAAGTCCTTTGGCTGATTCCTTAGTGCTTGAATTAGAGCTGCTCTTGCCAAAGCCCCAGCCCTCGTTCATTTTACCGTTTGAATCGGTCGAGGCATTTTTGCTGCCGCCTCCGCAGGTAAGAATGAAGCTGCCGTCCTTTATTTTTAAAACGGTTTGTGCCTGTAAGGCATCGTTTCCGGAGGTGACGGATATTTTTGAGCCTTCAACATAAATATATCCCTTTTCGTCGCTTTCACTGTCATCCGAGCGAAGACCGTCGGTTCCCGAGTTAACGGTTATTTCGGTTTCTTTTGCAAGCTTTACGCAATCTTTTCCGCAGAGTCCCGCTTTTTTTGAGTATATATCGATTTTGCCGCCCGTTATAACAAGGTCATCCTTAGAAACAACAGCGTGCTTGGCGTTTCCGTTTACCGATAAGCTGCCTGAACCGTTTATTGTTAGGTCAGCCTTGCTGAAAATCGTTGCGTCAATGCTTGTGTCCCCGTCTGTCGAGGTATAATCGGAGCCATCGGAAAGTGTGTTTTTGCTGTTTTCCGCAAGGGTTAAAAAAACCTTGTCGGCATTTTTGATATAAAGCGCCGCATTATCCTTTTTTGTAAGCTCAAGCCCGCTTAAAACGATTTGTATTTTGTCCGAATCAGCGGCATTAACCTTTATCATACCGTCATTTGAAAAGCCTGAAAAAATATATACTCCTGCTTCACTTAAGGTAACGGTTGTTCCGTCCTTACTTGCTCCGTTACCGTTTATTGTAACGCTGCTTGATTCAAAGCTGATTTTAGTAGCCTTTTCCTCGTTATAGCTTGCATCAAGATCACGGTCGGTAAATTCGAAATTCATTTTTGAGGTGTCGGCAGCCTTTGCGGTGATTTCACTTAAGCTGTCGCCGTCCCGTGAACCGCAAGCCGAAAGAAAAAGCGAGATTGAGACTGTACAGATAAGCGCAATAATTTTTTTAGCCATCATAAATCATTACAGCCCTCCGAGGCCTTACATATTGATATTTCAAGATTTCCGTTTTTGCATCTGAGTGCATCGATAAATTCCTTTTGTATGGAAGCATCCTTAAGCTCTACAGAATAGAGTAGCTTATATAGTGTGCCCATATTTGATGTTTTTACCTTTACAAGATTTGAGCTTGTTGTATATTTGTTCAGCTCATCGTCAAAGGCTCCGTTGATATTAAGATTTTCCGGAACCGTTATTCTAAGCTCATATGAATTTTCTCTTTTAAGCGGAATAAGTGCTGCAAGGACTGCTATCATACATACAAAAGCCGTAAATATAAGAGCAATTCCTATATATCCCGCAGCGCAAGCTAAGCCCGAGGTCATAGCGATGAATATTAAAACAATATCCTTAGCTTTTGCCGCAACAGAACGAAACCTTATCAGCGAAAAGGCACCCATAACCGCTACTCCCGTTCCGAGGTTGCCGTTTACCATCATTATAACTGTTGCAACAACAGGGGGTAAGAGCAATAGTGATATGGCAAAGCCCTTGCCTGTTTGGGAGCGGTAAAGTGATACCGCAGCGGTTATAATTCCGCAAAATAATGCCGCACCTATGCAAATAAAATATGTTTTTATTTCTATACCGCCGTTTGTTATAGATTCAAAAATTGACTGCATTTTTAATTTCTCCTT
>CAYLQF010000093.1:0-5077 GCA_964385735.1 uncultured Ruminococcus sp.
CCTCTCAAAGGCTGTTATTCTTATCCTAATGTTTTTAGGCGCCTGTGCAGGCTCTACAGGAGGCGGACTTAAGGTTTCAAGAGCTGTGCTTTTGTTTAAAATGATAGGCAGACAGGTTAGAAAGCTTACACATCCAAGGTCTGTTAGTGTTGTAAGATTTGAAGGCAGGAATGTTGACGAAAAAACGCTTGACGGCTTGGGCGTTTACTTTGCGGCATATATGCTCTTTATTTTGCTGGGATTTTTAATAATAAGCTTTGAGCCGTTCGGTACGGAAACCAACCTTTCTGCTGTTGTATCCTGCTTTAACAATATTGGTCCGGGCTTTGATAAGGTCGGTCCGACAGGGAGCTTTGCGGATTATTCTGTGCTTTCAAAAATTGTTCTTTCGGCACTGATGCTGCTCGGAAGACTTGAAATATTCCCGCTTATTATTGCTTTTACTCCGTCAACATGGGTAAAAAGCCGTCAGTAAACACTTGACAAAATGCGTAAAAAGCCGTATACTTAGCTATGTAATGTATATTTTTGTTTATGGAGGAAAAATAATATGATTAGTGCCGGAGATTTCAGAAATGGCGTAACATTCGAGGAGGACGGACAGGTTTTACAGGTAGTTGAATTTCAGCATGTTAAGCCCGGTAAGGGAGCTGCGTTTGTAAGAACCAAAACCAAGAATGTTATTACCGGCTCTGTTGTTGAAAAATCCTATAATCCAACCGCAAAGTTCCCTACAGCATATGTTGAGCGAAAGGATATGGAGTATTCTTATAACGACGGTGATCTTTATTACTTTATGGATCAGGAAACCTATGAGCTTGAGCCTATAAATTCTTCTGAGCTCGGAGATAACTTTAAATTTGTTAAAGAAAATATGGTATGTAAGGTTCTTTCTTATAAGGGTAAGGTTTTCGGTGTTGAACCGCCTACTTTTGTCGAGCTTGAGGTTACAGCTACAGAGCCGGGCTTTAAGGGTGATACCGCAACTAACGCAACAAAGCCCGCAACTCTTGAAACCGGATGTGAAATCAGAGTTCCGCTTTTCATAAACGAAGGTGAAGTTATCCGTATAGATACCCGTACAGGTGAATATATGGAGCGTGCATAGTTATAAAATACAGGAGGAAATAAAAATGGATATCTGTGAAAAAATTGCTTATGTCAAGGGCCTTGCCGAAGGGCTTAAGCTTGACGATACTACTAAAGAGGGTAAGGTACTTGCCGCTCTTATAGACCTTGTAAGTGATATAACTGAGGAAATTTGCGATATTGAAGATGCTTGTGATGATATGAGTGAGCAGCTCGATGCAGTTGATGAAGATCTCGCAGCTCTTGAAGATGATTTTTACGGCGACGAGGATTGTGACTGTTGCTGTGACGAAGACGATGATGATCTTTACGAGATTACCTGTCCGAATTGTAATGATACTATCTATCTTGATGATGAGATGATAGATGAAGGCGAAATAAAGTGTCCCAACTGCGGTACTGACCTTGAGTTTGATTTTGATGATTGCGATTGTTGCTGTGGTGACGATTGCTGTGATTCGAAGGATAACGAGGAATAAATATTTAAAGTCTCGGATTTGTTCGGTAGTGTAATAATACTGCCGTGTCGCAGTCGCACTCTGCAAAGCTAAGGTAGAGTGCGACTTTTGTTATATGCTCTAATATAGAATCGGTGATAATATGAAAAGAAAAACCTTTTTTATTATTCTGCTTTCAACGATGCTTCTGATATTTGCGGTATCAGCTGCTTTGGCAGCTTCTGGTGCTATATCTGATTTTGAGGTATCTGTATTCAGGCTTTTTAATCCGAATTCATCGAAAAGCTTTATTATGCGTATATTTACCGAAATAGGACAGGTCTATACAGTTATATGCATAGTTGTTTTGCTTTTACTTTTACCGTCAAGACTCAGGGTAGGTATACCGGTTGCGGCTTCAACTATTTGCTCATGGCTTTTAAATACCGGAATAAAGAACTTAGTTTGCAGAATAAGACCGGAGCAACGCCTGCTTTCCGTCAGCGGATATAGCTTTCCCAGCGGTCATGCAATGAATAGTGCAGCTCTATATACCGCACTTATAGTTTGTCTTTTGAAGCTTTGTAAAAGCAAGAAACAAACGGTTATGGTATGTCTCATTTGGATTTTGCCGCTTTTAATAGGACTGTCAAGAGTATATTTTAATGTTCATTACTTAACCGATGTTATAGCAGGATTATCTGCCGGAACCGCTGTCGGAATTACGGTAGCTCCTGCGGTGCTTGCGTTTATAAATAAAAAAAGCGGGAGTTGATAAAAAATGCCGGTAACGGATTTTTCTTTAAGCTTTGAAGCTGTTGAGCAGGCAGAAAATGATAAAATTCCGGTAATTATAGTGGCTGCCGGCTCTTCCTCGAGAATGGGGGGTCCAGATAAGCAGCTTCTTGATATTTTAGGTATACCTGTTTTAGCAAGAACCATGCTTGCTTTTGAAAGCTGTTGCTTAATATCTAAAATAATCATAGTTACAAGGGCTGAGAGCTTACTTACGGTTCAACGACTGTGCGATAAATATGAAATAAGCAAGCTTTCCGATATAGTTATAGGTGGAAAAAATCGCCATGAATCTGTTATGGCTGGGATAGAAAAGCTGTCTGATGAAGATAAAAAGGTTCTTATACATGACGGTGCTCGCCCTCTTGTTGACAGTAATGTTATATGTGGAGTTGTTAATGCTCTTAAACGCTATGATGCCGCAGCTTGTACAGTTGGAGTAAACGATACTGTGAAGCTAACCGATAACGGACAGATTGTTTCGAGAACGATTGATCGGTCAAGCGTTCGTCTTGCTCAAACCCCTCAGGGTGTTGATGTTGCAAAATTTAAAGAGGCTGCTCTTAAACAGAATGCCGACTCCTTTACCGATGATGCTTCCTTAATGGAAAGTGCAGGCTATAGCGTTGCCGTAACCGAAGGAAGCGTTGAAAATATTAAAATAACAACAGCAGAAGATGTTTTGCTTGCGGAATTTTATATCAGCAAGGAGAGTAAATAATGAGAATAGGTCATGGTTATGATGTTCATCGATTTGCCGAAAATAGAAAGCTTTTTTTAGGTGGAGTTGAAATCCCCTATGAAAAAGGCCTTTTCGGTCACTCGGATGCAGATGTTCTTCTTCATGCTGTTTGTGATGCTTTGCTCGGGGCGGCTGCACTCGGTGATATAGGTAAGCATTTTCCCGATACCGATCCTTTGTATAAAAACATCTCTTCGGTAACATTACTTAAAAATACGGTACAGCTTTTAAAAGACAAGGGATACAATACGGTAAACCTTGATGCCACAGTAATTGCTCAGGCACCGAAGCTTTCACCGTACATTCAAAGAATGCGAGAAATCATTGCAGAAGCTATCGGGCTCGACAGTGATAATGTTAATATTAAGGCGACAACTGAAGAGGGCCTCGGATTTACAGGCAATATGCTCGGTATAGCCGCTCATTGCGTATGTCTTATTGAAAAGAAGTAATATTATTTCTTTTGGTGCCGTAAAATATATGGGTGCTTTAAATGAAAATTTATCGTATTTTAAGCCGTTCGGGTCTTTTATCCTTAGCTTTGATTTTAGCGTCTGCGGTTCTTATTTTAAGCGAAATCGCTTCATCCTCGATTTATTCGATTGCAGGAGGCGACAATTCGCAAAGAGTGCTTTTTTTATCATCTGTAGACTGCGTTGTTAAGGAAGAATATATTTCAAAAAAAGAAACTACAATACCGGTAAATTTTTCTACAGTTTATGAGAATTATAACAAGCTTCAGCAAAAGGCAGGATTCGACCTTTCTCCTTATAAGGGGTGTGCGGTAACGATTTATAAATATAAGGTTTTAAGCTTTTCTGCCGCAAAAGGAGCCGATTGTGAAGCAAATATAATAGTTTACGGAGGTAAAATAATAGGCGGAGATATTTCCTCGGTTTCGCTTGACGGATTTATGCTTCCCCTTAAAAAATAAAATGGCAAAACAAAGGCTTGATAAATTTCTTTCTACTCAAAAGGGTCTCAGTCGTAGCGAGGCAAGAGCCATTATCAGAAAAATCGGATTGTATGTTAACGGCACTTCGGTATTTGATCCCTCGTTCGTTTTTGATCCGAATTCATCATCGGTTATATTTAAGGGAGAAAAAATTAAGTACAAAAATTATGTATATATTCTTATGAATAAGCCCAAGGGTGTGCTTTCGGCAAGCGAGGACAAATCACGAAGGACTGTTGTAGACCTTGTGCCGGACGAGCTGAAAAGGCGGCAGCTTGCGCCCGTCGGCAGGCTCGATAAGGACACAACCGGTCTTATTCTGCTTACGGATGACGGCATATTTTCGCACAACTGTATAAGTCCCTCAAAATCCGTTGAAAAGGCTTATGAAGCAGTGTTAGACGGTGATATAACAGCAGAAATGATAGAATTATTCGCAAAAGGAATAATTCTCGCAGACGGTACTGCTTGTAAAAGCGCAATTCTTGAGCGAATAGGGGAGAATAGAGCGAGAATAACTATAACCGAGGGGAAATACCATCAGATTAAAAGGATGCTTGGAACAGTTGGTCTCGGTGTTGTCGACCTGAAGAGGATAAGAATAGGGAAGCTTATTTTGCCCGAATATTTAAAAGAGGGCGACTGTGTTGAGATAGACCGTGAAACTGCTCAAATCGCTTTATTGCCCTCCGAAGAAACGACTTTTTATTCATAATTCGACTTTTCGTATGCAAATTAAACAAATTGTATTATATAACATTGTAAGAATTAATTATGGAAATTTTGTACTGATTTTGGTATAATAGTGAGGATGATAAATCTTTTCAGGAGGTCTCATATAAAATGGCAAGTCTTTCACTTCGTAATGTGTATAAAAGGTATCCGGGCGGTGTAACTGCGGTTTCGGATTTTAACCTTGAAATTAAGGATAAAGAATTTATAATTCTTGTAGGTCCCTCAGGCTGCGGTAAGTCAACAACTCTCCGTATGGTTGCGGGCCTTGAAGAAATATCCGACGGTGAAGTTTACATCGGTGACCGTTTGGTAAATGATGTTGCT
>CAYLQF010000094.1:0-4954 GCA_964385735.1 uncultured Ruminococcus sp.
GTGGATTTTGCGAAGCAAAAGACGGAGGGAGAGATATGCTTTGTTAAAGCCTTTTCTAACTACCCCTCAGTCACCTTGCGGTGACAGCTCCTCTGACGAGGGGAGCCGAGACTAAAAAGGCAATAAGCTAAGCAAAAGCGTACGGTCGGGAAATTATGGCTTTAGCGTAAATAAAAGCTTTATTCCTCGTATTAAAAATAAAAAATGGTGATTATAAACAAATTTTCAAATATTGTTTTTACTTTTTTTGAAAAATACGAAAAAGCCTCTTGACAAATCGGGGGGGGTAGACTATACTGATACTGTAATAATTGCCTTATGGCAAAATTTATTCAGGAGGAATGAAAAATGAAAAAATCCACATTTATCAAAGCGCTTTCTCTTGTAATCGGCGTTGTTATTATTGCATCGTCGCTTGTCGGCGCATTGTCGGCACTTGCCGATACCGACCCCGAATGGGCAGGCACTAAGACCGACGGTATGGTATTTACCAACACAAGCAACGCAACATATACCGTTAATAATTACGGTCCTGTTGCCGCTTATACCAACCTCGATTTTTCAAAGGGGCTTATGTATTGGTGCGCTTCCGGCGATTTTCAGGCAACATATCCGGAGCTCAAGGCAAGCAATATCGTAACCTACAAAACAGACGGTGACAGAAACTATGTTCAGTTTGATAACACCGCCCGTGAAAAGTATACCGGTATTAAATCTCCCAAGCTTTATATTTCCGGCGATAAGCTTAAAGCAGGAGATAAAATAGCTCTTGTTTATGATATTAACGGCGATAAGAGCACTCCTATTCAAATCAAATTTGAACAGCGTGCTGCTGCTTCCGGATCTTCGAGCATAAATAAGAGACCTAATGCTTCTACACAGCTTAAGGTAGACGGCAAGTGGACTACATATGCTACTCCTACAATCGAATATAAGGGAACAACTGTTACTCAGACTGAGGTTGACAGCAAGTTTGCCCTTAATGTCGGCGATATAGTTTTCCATATTCAGGTTGAGGTAATCTCCGGCGAAAAAACCGATTGCGGAATCTCCAATATCCGTATAGCAAAGGTCGTTGGTAGCGATTATTATGATGTTGTTTCCGGCGAAAAGATGGTATTTACAACCACTACAGATGATACCAAGGATGACGGTAAGGACGATGGCAAGGGTGACGACGCAGGCACCACAGCTCCTGCTGCAGATCCCGAGTGGGCAGGTACTAAGGCTGACGGTATGGTGTTCACCAATACTAATAACGCCACTAACGCAGGCAACAGCTTGGGCCCCGTAGAAGCTAATACAAACCTCGATTTCTCAAAGGGCCTTATGTATTGGTATTCCTCGGGCAAGGCTGCCGAAACTGCACTTGACGAGCTTAAGGCTTCTGCTTTTGTTTCATACAAAACGGCAGGTACAAAAAATTATATTCAGTTCGACGGCGAAATGCGTGACTCCTACTGCGGAATAAAAACTCCTAAGCTTGCTATGAGCGGCGCCAATCTTAAGGTCGGCGATAATATCGTTTTTATTTACGATATCACCGGCGATGAGGATACTCAGCTTCAGTTCAGAATGGATTTCCGTAATTATGCTTCAGGTCAAAAATCACTTGTAAGTATGGTTGCAGACGGCGTTAAGCTTAAGTCGGCAGACGGTTGGACTACATTTGCAACCAAGCCCGTTGAGTATGTCGGCATAAATGCCGAGTCTGCCAATAAGGGCCTTAGAGACGGCGATGTTGTATTCCAAATAGCGATTGCTGTTCCAAGTAATAAAGAGTATGACGGCGGGCTTACCAACATCCGTATAGCAAAGCTTGTTGATAACGCTTATTATGACCTTTATACAGGCGAAAAATATGTTGTTGAAGCAAGCTCAACCGGTAATGGGACAACAACAGGTACAGGCAACGGTTCAACAGGTACCGGCTCTTCTACAGGCACCTCTAATAAGACCGGCGAGAGTGTTTTGCTCCTTACATCTATTCTTGCTTTAAGTGCCGCAGGCGTATTCGGAACCGCAAAGGCTCTTAAGAAAAGATAATAACAATAGGTTCTTTTAAAATCCACACTACTTCAATGTACAGCCCCGCATTGCAAATGCAATGCGGGGCTGTAACACTTTCGGTAAAGCTCTGTAAGGTCTCGACTCACTCAGACGGGTGAGCTGTCGGCGAAGCCGACAGCGTGAGAGATTATAAGATATAACTAATTGTATTTATACTATATCCGCTCTCTTATTTTGGCAAGTGGTGCCGAGCATAACCGAAGCTTAAAATATTAAAAGGTGCGCAGGAAGCTTAATTTTTAAATTTCTTACGCACCTTTTAATTATAATTTCGGTTTATTTTAAAGCTCTATAATATCTGCGCCGAGCAAATGAGCATCACTTTTTATGTGTGAAATAACAAGTGCCGGCTTGCCTTTGTTTATAAATTCGCTTTTAATTATATCTGCACATATGAGCTTATTTGTATCGTCAAGTCCGTTAAAGGCTTCATCAAGCAAAATTGCATCTCCCGAAAAAGCAACCGCTTTGACTATTTCAGCCCTCCGCTTCATTCCTCCGCTTAAATCTCTAACCCGCATATTTAATGTGCTTGCCATATTCAGCTGTGAAAGCAATTTCTCGGCATATTTATATTGCTCCTTTGAAAGCACGATTTTAAGGTTGTATTTAAGAGTGGCGGCTTCAATAAGTCTGTTTTCCTGAAAAACGCAGGAAAGCTTATTTTCGCTTACAACCGTTCCGCTTAGTGGCTTTACTGTACCTGTAAGCAGCTTCATAACGGTTGTTTTACCGCATCCCGAGTTGCCGAAAAGGCAAATTGCTTTGCCGTTTGGCACCTTAAGTGAAAAGCTTTTTAAAATCGGTTTTTCGTTGTAAGAAAAATCAACATTTTTAAGCTCAAGCATTTTTAGCGCCTCCCCTTAAAAGCTTTTTAACGGCAAATTTAAGTATAATTTCAATTATAATACTTAAAATAACAACTGCAAGGGTTACGGCATAAACATATTCGTAATCAAGGTTAAATTTTCCTCTGAATATTTCATGCCCGAGTGATACCTCGGGGGTGCATATAACCTCTGCCGCAACACCTGATTTCCAAGCAAGACCAAGTCCGTTTATGCAGGAGGTTATAATTTGCGAAAGTGATAGCGGCAGCCGTATGCGAAACAGAATTTTCGCTTTGCTTAAGCCGAAAGCCTTGCCCATTTCACATAAATTTTCGTCGGCATAGCGAAGAGAATCGTCTGTGGATTGCCAAATAACGGGCAACACCATTAAAAATGAAATAAAAACGGGAAGAGTATCTACCCTGATAAACAAAAAGGCAAGAATTATAAAGGAAACAACGGGAACCGCCCTTATTATTCGCAGAATGGGCGATATAAGCATATGTGCGGTTTTTGAAAGATTTGTTAAAATGCCTGTTAATATTCCTGCTGCAATTCCGCTTAAAAAGCCCAAAGCTATTCTTAAAAGAGTTTTTAATGCCGCAAGTATAAACTCACCCTTGAATATCAATTGAAAAAATTGCTTTATTACATCGAAGGGCGAGGGGAGAAACATTTTTAAATTATCATCGATAATAAGGCTTGCCGCCTCCCAGATTACTATCCAGAAAGCGGCTGCGGCTATACCCTTTAATATTTTAACGGTAATCGGCTCTTTATTTTGCATTGTAATAGAAATCATCCTCGGGGAGAGCGCCGCCGATAGAGGTTTTATCGAAGCTTAAAAGAACATCGAAGTATCCTTTTATAGAGTCCTTCATAGTCTTACCGTCAACGAAGGTAACATTGCAGGAGGGTATTGCAGCTTTAGCTATTGCAGCCGACGGTACAATTGTGTATTTTTCGCAGGCAGCTGCCGTGTCATCGAGCTTTGTATTTGCAAATTCAATGGATGCCTTGTATTCCTCAAGAAATTTGTCAACCGCCGCTTTGTTTTCGTTTACATAAGAGCTTAGTGCTACAACGCAGCCCATCATAAGCTTTGAATCGGAAACCTTTTCCCACTCGTCGTTTATTTGGAAAGCTCTCTTTAAGGTATCCTTCTTAGTAAGAACAGTTGTTGCGGCAGGCTCAGGTACCATTGCGGTCTCTGCCTCGCCGGATACAAGCGCAGCGACCAGTTGATCGTTTGTTGCGAGGAATTTGACGGTTACATCCTTTCCTGCCTCAAGTCCGTTCTTCGAAAGAATATATTTTAAAATATATTCCGGATTAGAGCCTTCACCGGTTGAATATACGGTTTTGCCCTTTAAGTCGGAAACCGTCTTAATCGTTTCATCGGAGGAAATTACCGAAAGAACGCCTAAGGTGTTTACCGCAAGCATAGATATTTTGCCCTCGGTTTTAGAATAAAGCTTTGCTGCGAGATTTGTGGGAACAGAGGCAATGTTAATTTCGCCCGATATTATTTTTCCGCTTATCTCATCAGCTGCCGAAGCAACGGTAAAGGTATAATTATTTGCCGCTTTGCCCGATTCATTGTCTGCCATAAGCTTTGCCATTCCTACACCTGTCGGCCCTTTAAGGCAGGCAACTGTCATATCAACCGCTGTATAAGCCTCTGTCTTGTTCTCATCCGAGGAAGTGTCCTTCAAAGCAGAGTCGTCCTTGCTTTTGCAGCTCGCAAAGGAAAACAGTAAAGCAAGTACAAGTAAAATTGAAAGTATTTTTGCTGATTTTTTCATTTTTTTATCTCCTTAAAAATTATTTATCAAAAAAGAGTTACCTCTTCTGCTTATAAGTCCGGCTTTTTCAAGCGATGCAATATCACGGTAAAGGCTAGACCTTCCGACCTTAAGCCTGCGTGCAAGCTCCGCCATTCCGAATTCAAGCACAGCCTCATTATTAACAGCTATGCTCAAAAGATATTCAAAAAGCCTGCTTTCGGTGCTGTCGGCGGTAAAGGTGTCTATTTTAAGGTTTAAAAACCTCAA
>CAYLQF010000095.1:0-4896 GCA_964385735.1 uncultured Ruminococcus sp.
GTGGATTTTGCGAAGCAAAAGACGGAGGGAGAGATATGCTTTGTTAAAGCCTTTTTCTAACTACCCCTCAGTCACCTTGCGGTGACAGCTCCCCTGACAAGGGGAGCCGAAAATGCTGCGCTTCATTTGGTTCGCTGCCTCGGCTGCCGCCTCGGTCGGTGCTTCTAAGCTTCGCTTAGAGATTGCCACAGGCAATCCGCACCCCTCGTCAGAGGGAGGCGCACCCTCATATAATCATTATAAGCCTAATAGATGAAAAACGCAAATAAAAATAAGCTTAAAGACGATTTTTATTTTTCGGCTACAGAAATACGCATAAATTTACCGCCTCGGCAGAAATTCAACAAAAAAGCGGCTTTGCCGCCGAAAGACCGCAAAACCGCTTTTTAATAATCTTAATTAAGCACCGAATTTAGCAACATTGAGCTTTATTCCGGGGCCCATGGTTGTAGCTATAACGCAGGACTTGATATACTGACCCTTAGTTGCGGCCGGCTTTGCCTTAACAATAGCAGCCATAAGAGCATCAAGGTTTTCCTGAAGCTTCTCGGCTCCGAAGGAAACCTTACCTATCGGGCAGTGGATGATGTTCGTCTTATCAAGACGGTACTCAATCTTACCTGCCTTAGCTTCGGTTACTGCTCTTGCAACATCCGGAGTAACGGTGCCTGCCTTAGGTGTAGGCATAAGACCTCTCGGGCCTAAAACCTTACCGAGACGGCCTACCATACCCATCATATCGGGTGTGGTTATAACAACATCAAAGTCAAGCCAGTTTTCATTCTGAATTTTAGCTATCATCTCTTCGCCGCCTACAAAGTCAGCTCCTGCTTCCTTTGCTGCATCTGCCTTTTCATTCTTGGCAATAACGAGAGTTCTTACGGTTTTACCTGTTCCGTTCGGAAGAACAACTGCGCCTCTGACCTGCTGGTCTGCGTGACGGGAGTCAACGCCCAAGCGAACATGAATTTCAACCGTTTCATCAAATTTGGCGGTACCGGTCTTAACAGCGACCTCTACAGCCTCGTTAACATCGTAAAGCTTACCTGTTTCGATGAGCTTTGCGCTTTCATCATATTTTTTTCCGTGTTTCATAATTTACCTCCCAATAAGTGGTTAAATCGGAATTTTCCTCCCACGAGAGGGAATCAATCGACTACTTCGATACCCATACTGCGTGCGGTACCGGCTATCATGCTCATAGCACTTTCAACCGAAGCCGCATTAAGGTCGGGCATCTTGGTTTCTGCGATCTTCCTTACCTGCTCGCTTGTTATTTTGGCAACCTTAAGCTTGTTAGGTGTGCCCGAAGCGGACTCGATTCCGCAAGCCTTCTTTATAAGTACGGCTGCAGGGGGAGTTTTGGTAACGAAGCTGAATGAACGGTCTGCATAAACGGTAATAACAACAGGAATTATAAGACCGGCATCATTCTTTGTTCTTTCATTGAATGCCTTGGTGAATTCCATAATGTTAACGCCGTGCTGACCGAGGGCAGGTCCTACAGGGGGAGCCGGAGTGGCTTTACCTGCCGGAATTTGTAACTTAATATAACCTGTAATTTTCTGAGCCATATATAGCACCTCCATTATTCGTGGTAACCGTGTTTTAAGGCCTTTTGACCTGACACTTGGCGGAACAGTCCTCTGCCTGCTCCTCCCACCGTGACGCACGGGCCGCTCACCTGCAGACGGTTATCCAAGCCGCAGGAACCCATACGCCGGAGTTAATAAGCATTTCTGCGTATTAACGGTTAAAATTATTTTGAAAGAGATATTTGGTCAAGCTCGAAGTCGACCGGAGTTTCTCTTCCGAAAATTGAAAGGGCAACGCAAACGGTGTTGCTGTTAAGGTCGATAGACTTAACAATTCCGTTTTGACCCTCAAGCGGTCCGCTGATGATGCTTACCTCATCGCCGACTGCATACCCTACCTCAACGCTGTGCTTCTCAACGCCGAGTGCCGCTACTTCATCATCGGTAAGCGGAACGGGCTTGGATGCGGGGCCCACAAAGCCTGTGCATCCTCTGATGTTGCGGACAACATACCAGCTGTCATCCGTTACAATCATCTTTATGATGACATAGCCGGGGAAGATTTTTCTTACAACTTCCTTCTTTACATCGTCCTTAATTTCGGTAACAGTTTCCGTTGGGATTTTAATGTCCTGTATAAGATCCTGCATACCTCTGCTTTCAACCATTGTTGCAAGGTCGCTCGCAACCTTGTTTTCATAGCCGGAATAGGTATGAACAACATACCATTTTGCTTCATTGTTTTCAGCCAAAGAACCTTACCTCCCTTAGGACTTGAGCCCCAAAACGAGGTCTATAAGATTACCGAGGCCGAAATCAACAACCCAAATAAGAATTCCCACAAGCAGACACATTATAAGAACTATGCCTGTGTTTTTAAGGACATCCTTAAAGGTGGGCCATACTATCTTCTTCGTTTCGCTCTTGTAGTCACGGAAGAAGAGTACAACTCGCTGTAAAATAGTCTTCTTAGAGCCCTTCGAGGCCTTAACCTCAAGCACATCGCTTATAAACAGATATGCCGCAGCCGCAACGGTAAATGCGAACAGGGCGATAACTATAAATAAAACGAAGGAAGAATATTTTACGCCGGTAACCTGATAATCAAACTTGGCGTCACTCAATTCCGCACGGGTATCTACATACTTCCACGGCGTGCTGAGCTTTACTACGAGCATATATATCGCAGCGACAAGACCGAATGCCGGAGCGGCATATCTAAGCCCTTTTTTCTTAAAGGAAAATACGCTGAATAAAAATGCCATAGCGGTTACGATGAAGCAGAAAAGGAGATCTGCGGATTTTGCCATATCGGCCTCAACCGAGCCCGTAAGCTCCTTTGTACCGCCGAAGGCAAGCTGAGCACCCGAAAAGGTGTAAGCTTGACCGCTTATTGTAAGCGAGGCAAAATCAAAGAAGAACAAAGCCAAAGAGGCAACACCGAAAACGATTGCGAGAACCTGACAAATTCTGTTGACAGCTTTCATCGTTATTCCTCCTTACTTTGTTTCCTTGTGCAAGGTGTGCTTCCTGCAGAACCTGCAATACTTGTTCATTTCAAGCCTGTCAGGATCGTTTTTCTTGTTTTTCATCGTGTTGTAATTGCGTTGCTTGCATTCGGAGCAAGCCAGAGTAATCTTTACTCTCATAACGGCACCTCCCGATTTACGGAAATATTTTTTGCTTTCACTTTCTCCTTACCTTAAAAATCGGCACGGATGCGAAAGTAAACGCCTCCCTCGGTGGATTGCCCGCAAATTGTATCGGAGAACAACATATAGAAGTCCACCGAAAAGCACAATACAATATCGTGTGCAATCGCACAAAACGGCTCTTTTTGCCAAAAAAAAAGAACCCTTCAGAGGTAATGCCATTATAGCATATACCCCCGAAAAGGTCAAGTGTTTTTTGCTCAAGCTTGGGCTATTTATGATAGGCTGAGCCCTCGTTGATTTTAAAGGCTCTGTATATCTGTTCAAGCAGCATAACTCTGAAAAGCTGATGAGGAAAGGTCATTTCGGAAAGGGAGAGCCTGAAATCCGCTCTTTGCTTGATTTCCGGAGCAAGACCGTAGGAGCTTCCTATTATAAAGCATAGACTCTTGCCGCTCACAGCCGCCTCGGCGGTTTTGGCTGCCAGCTCCTCGCTGGAGAGCATATTGCCTTCAACGCAAAGGGCTGTTGTAAAAGCGCCGGTGGGTATTCTTTTTTCGATTTCGGCAGCCTCTTTTTTCAGCGCCGCCGCTATTAAAGCTTCGGAGGGGCCTTCGGGGAGCGAAGCAGCGGCAAGCTCGATTATTTTAAGGTCGCAAAATCTTGAGAGCCGTTTTTGATATTCGGCGCAGGCCTCTCTAAGGTAGCCCTCCTTAAGCTTGCCGAGTGAGATAACGGTTATTTTTATCAAAACAGTATCACTCCGTTTTCTTTTTTTGCCGCCGCACAAAGAATATAATCGGAGCCTTCTTTTGCTCCTATATCCGCAAGAGCGGCTCTTGCACTTGAAAGAGCAAGCAGAGGAGTATTGTTTTTTTGGCTTATATGGCCCAAAATTATCCTTGTTGTACCGTTTTTAAGAAGTGCGGGAAGCTCTGCTGCGCAGGCGTTGTTGGAAAGATGCCCCTTATCCGAGAGAATTCGCATTTTAAGCTGAGGGGGATAGGGACCGCTTTTCAGCATATCTATATTATGGTTTGCCTCTATAAGCACTGCCTGACATCCCAAAATAGCCTTTCTTACCTTGTCGGTCACAACACCGAGGTCGGTACAAACCGCTGCCCTTAAGCCGTTTTCAAATGAAAAGGTATATCCGCTTGAGCCGGCGCAATCGTGGCTTGTTTCAAATCGACAAACACATATGCCTCCTATATCGACAGCCTCCTCGGATATTTCAAGCACCCTTGCTCCCGCAGGCAGAGCCTCTGCCTTTACAAGAGCGGAAAGGGTTTGTGCAGAGGCGTAAACCGGCAGCCTTGTTGCCTTGATAAGGGGCTTAAGGCCCTTTATATGGTCGATATGCTCGTGGGTGATTAAAACGCCTTTTATTTTGCTTATATCTCCGCCGCAGGCGCAAATTGCCGCAGAAAGCGCTTTAAAGGAGGCGCCTGCATCCACAAGAAGAGCAGAGCCGCAGGCTGAAATATATGTACTGTTGCCCTCGGAGCCGCTGAAAAGCGGACACATTCTTGCCATACACTAAGCCCTCCTTTTTTTAATTACCGCAAAAGCTTGCTTGGCGGGATGCTTAAAAAGTTAAAAAAGCCAAGTCGTTTGACTTGGCTTTTTTGGCGCGCCGGAGAAGATTCGAACTCCCGACCTTCTGGTCCGTAGCCAGACGCTCTATCCAGCTGAGCTACCGGCGCAAA
>CAYLQF010000096.1:0-4823 GCA_964385735.1 uncultured Ruminococcus sp.
GGCTTCGAAATGAATTTGTCGGTGTGCTTACCGGTAAGGGTCTTACCTACGGCGGCTCGCTTGCAAGAAAAGAGGCTACCGGCTACGGCCTTTGCTATTTCGTTGAGGAAATGCTTAAATGTATGAGAAACGACAGCTTCAAGGGTAAAACCGTTGTTGTTTCAGGCTCGGGAAATGTTGCCATATATGCAAACGAAAAGGCAACAGAGCTCGGCGGCAGGGTTGTTGCCATGTCGGACTCCAACGGCTATATTTATGATAAAAACGGCATTGACCTTGCGGTTGTAAAGCAGATAAAAGAGGTTGAAAGAGGTCGCATAAAGGAATATGTAAGCCGTGTTGAGGGTGCGGAATATCACGAAGGCTGCAGCGGCATATGGTCTGTTAAATGCGATGTTGCTCTTCCCTGCGCTACGCAAAACGAAATTGACAAAGCCTCTGCAGAAGCACTCATTAAGAACGGAGTCATGGCGGTCGGCGAGGGTGCTAATATGCCTTCAACACCCGAGGCTATAGAGGTATTCCAAGCAAGCGGTATACTTTTTGCCCCCGCAAAGGCAGCAAACGCAGGCGGCGTTGCAACCTCCGCACTCGAAATGAGTCAAAATTCCATGCGCTACAGCTGGACCTTTGAAGAGGTTGACGCAAAGCTTAAGGATATTATGAAAAATATTTTCCACAACGCTTACAATGCCGCAGAAAAATACGGTATGAGCGGCAATCTTGTTGCCGGAGCAAACATAGCGGGCTTTGAAAAGGTAGCCAACGCAATGATAGCTCAGGGTATTGCCTATTGATTTTATAATGAAAAAACGCTGTAAAATTTTTAATTTTTGCAGCGTTTTTTTCGTTAAATTAAAGCAATAATAAAAAGGATGTAAAATTTAAGCTATAAGGAATAACTAATATGAAATTTGCGTTTTTTGATACCAAGCCCTATGACAAAGAAGCCTTTGAAAAGCTAAGCGGTGAAAAGGATATAAGCTTTAAGTTTTACGAAACAAGACTCACAAGCGATACCGCAAGGCTTGCCGCCGGATGCGACGGAGTTTGCATCTTTGTAAACGACACCGTTGACAAAGAGGTTATAGATATTTTATACAGCGAGGGCATAAGGCTTATTGCACTCAGATGCGCAGGCTATAATAATGTTGATGTTAAATATGCTTACGGGAAAATTCACATAGCTCATGTTCCGGCTTATTCTCCCTATGCGGTCGCAGAGCACGCTATTGCAATGCTGCTCACATCCATTCGCAGAATACACAAGGCATATATACGAACAAGGGATTTCAACTTCAGTCTCAACGGACTTACGGGCTTTGATTTGCATGGGAAAACCGTCGGCGTTATAGGCACCGGACGAATAGGAAAGGCGTTTATAAGTATCTGCAAGGGCTTTGGAATGAACATTTTGGCATATGATAAATACCCTGACCCGAATGCGGATTTTAAATATACAGACCTTGAGTCTCTGTTTAAGGAAAGCGATGTCATTTCGCTTCACTGCCCCCTCAACGACGAAAGCTATCACATAATAGGAGAGGCTTCTATTCCGATGTGCAAAAAAGGCGTTGTAATAATCAATACCTCAAGAGGTGCCTTAATAGATGCCGAAGCGTTGCTTGAGGGTATAAAGCTGAGAAAAATCGGTGCAGCCTGTCTTGATGTTTACGAGGAAGAGGCTGATGTTTTCTTCGAGGATTTTTCAGGACACATTTTAGATGACGACACCCTTGCAAGGCTTATTTCAATGCCAAATGTTATAGTAACCTCTCATCAGGCCTTTCTCACAAAGGAGGCTCTCTATAATATAGCTTTGACAACAGCCGAAAATATAGAAGAATTTTTTAGGCGAGGCACCTGCGAAAATGAGCTTTGTTACCATTGCGGCAAAGCAGACCGTTGCAAAAGCCACAGAATAGAAAAATGCTTTTAACCGACCTGAAGGCTATACGGAAAATTTCCCGTATAGCCTTCAGGCTTATTCTTTAGCTTGCTTTTTTCATAAATTTATATTATTATAATTACTGTAGGATGTTGAGGCTTGTATATTGTCTGAAAGCGAAAGGATGTATTATAAAATGGCAAAGGTGCGTACAAAACGGCAAAAAGCAATAATTAAGCGCCGAATATTTTTATGCTGCTTATGCCTTATTACCGCCGCAACAATTGCCCTTTTGGGATTGACAGTAAAGGGGCTTGCTTCTCTCGGTAAGAAGGGTCAAGGTAACAGCAGCTCCTCTGAAAATACCCCTAAGGAGCCGTATATCGTTTCATCGGCAACAGTAGTTAATACCGGTGATATTATGGTTCATTCAACTCAGCTTGACGGTGCCTACGATAAATCCACAAAGCAGTATGATTTCTCGGCATTTTTTAAGTATACAGAGGAATATTTCAAACAGGCGGATATGGCAACGGCAAATCTTGAGGTCACCTTCGGCGGAAGCAGCATAGAATACTCCGGCTATCCTGCCTTTAACACGCCCGACAGTCTTGCGGATGCTATTAAAAATGCGGGAATAAATTTTCTTGTAACCTCAAATAATCATTGCTACGACACGGGGCTTGCGGGTTTAAAGCGCACCGTTTCGGTGCTTAACGAAAAAAGCATACCCTTTACCGGAACGAGGGACAATACCGATACAAAGACCTATACCGTAAAAACCGTAAACGGAATAAAAATCGGAATTGCAAATTATACATACGAAAACAAATCAGAGGTAGGCACAAAATCCATAAACGGCAGAATAATATCAACCG
The DNA here is from genome assembly GCA_964385735.1 of uncultured Ruminococcus sp. Lineage (GTDB taxonomy): Bacteria > Bacillota > Clostridia > Oscillospirales > Acutalibacteraceae > UBA737. Next base: position 2,767 of record CAYLQF010000096.1, read on the forward strand.
ATGCAAACGCCCTTATAAATTCCTTTAACTATGACAGAATAGAGGAATTCTATACAAACGCTCGTGAAACGGTTGAGGATATGAGGGCAGACGGGGCGGAATTCATCACCTTTTATATGCATTGGGGTGAGGAGTATCAGCTTACGCCCAACCGCTATCAGGAGGCTATAGCTCAACAGCTTTCAAACCTCGGAGTAAATCTTATTATAGGCGACCACCCCCATGTTATTCAACCGATAAGTCTCATTCATTCGGAGGACAGTCAGAACATAACAATATGTGCCTATTCTCTCGGAAATGCCGTATCAAATCAACGAAGGGAGCTTTTGGTGCCGGAATGTACCACCGGTCACACAGAGGATGGTATGCTGTTTTACTATAAGCTTGATAAATACAGCGACGGTAAGGTGGTTTTATCCGGACTCGACTGTATTCCGACTTGGGTAAACAAATACAAGGGCGGCTCGGGCTATCTATACAGTATAATACCGCTTGAAAATGAAAGCTTTGCCGCCTCATTGGGCCTTGATTCGTCTGTTCAAAGCAAGGCTGCTGCTTCGTACGAGCGCACGAAGGCTATTTTAAAGGATGGTCTGACCGAGTGTCAAAACGCAATAGGCTGCGATATAACCTTTAAATAGCACGGACTTATAAAACGGTACGAAATCATAAATATTAATTTGAGAGGTATGCCTCAATGAGAAAACAAATTTTAAGCATAGCACTTTTTTTGTGTATGGTGCTTGCGGTATTGCCGACAGCGGTATTTGCAGAGGGCGAAGAAAGCAGTACAACAACCGCCAAGGACATAACGCTCGGCTACTCTGCTTTGCACAATGCCGATACAACAAATGCCAAGTGGGACTATGTGTATTTCGGCACATATGACAACACCCCCATAAAATGGCGTGTGCTTTCCACCGATGGCAGCAGCACAAAAATCGGCACAGGCGCAACCGATACCGCCACCTATAAAACGGCGGGCGGCACAACCTACACCGGCAAAGCCCTGTTTATGCTTTCGGAAAACACATTGTTTGAAACTGCCTTTGCCACAGGCACCGATAATTATTTATCAAGCTCACTGCGTTCAAAGCTGCTGAATGATATTTTTGCCTCCGACTCAAATGAGTTAAAGTATGTGCTGAAAACAACCAAAACAGACAGCGCAGAAACAATTAGTGTTTCAAATGATACTTATGGTGATAACGACTCAATTTCTTGGAGCAGCAGCAAGTTAAGTGATGACACTCTTTTTGTTATTTCCGCAAGAGAGGTTGAACAGTATTTAGGCGGTGGAGAAAAATATGCCAACAGAAAAAGCGGCAACGCCGCTTGGTGGTGGCTTCGTTCTCCGTACAAGGGCACATTTGTGAAAATGGTCGGTGTCATCGATAAAACAGGTATTGTCACCAAAGGGACTATACTCCCCTCTTTAGGTGTTCGTCCCGCCTTGAATTTAAATCTGTCCTCTGTCCTCTTTACCTCTGCCGCCGTAGGCGGTAAGACAACCGAAAGCGTTGAGGCAGATGGTACAACCGAAATTTTTAAAAATAAGAATTACGGCAATATTAAGGGAAATGACGGCTACAAGCTTACTCTGCTCGACGAGAGCCGCAGCGGCTTTAAGGCTTCCTTGAAATCCCTTTCCGGAAGCACGGCTACCGTTTCCTATTCGGGAGCGAAAACGGACGCAAACGAATATATTTCGGTCATCATTAAAAACGGAAATACCGTGAAATATTACGGCAGAGCTGCCGCCGTTTCCGATGAAGACGGCGAAGCGACATTTACCCTGCCCGATGATTTCAGCACGGCAAACGGCGATGTGCTGTGTGTGTTCAACGAGCAGTACAACGGTGATAAAATGACCGACTATGCAAGTAAACTGATTGATGTTACGCCTTTCGATTACACCGTGAATTTTGACGCCAACGGAGCAACCGGCACAATGGCTTCGCAGACACTGACTTACGGTACAACGGCAAACCTTTCCGCAAACACCTTTACAAGAAGCGGCTATACCTTTATCGGCTGGAACACCAAAGCCGACGGAA
>CAYLQF010000097.1:0-4197 GCA_964385735.1 uncultured Ruminococcus sp.
CGGAGGGAGAGATATTCTTTGTTAAAGCCTTTTCTAACTACCCCTCAGTCACCTTCGGTGACAGCTCCCCTGACAAGGGGAGCCGAAAATGCCGCACCTCATTTTGCTCGCCATCTCGGCTGCCGCCTCGGTCGGTGCTTCTGCTTCGCAGAGGTCTCCACCGGAGACCCGCACCCTGACAAGGGGAGCCAAAGGCAAACTTTGTCTACAGTCTAAAATCAGGTGCGATAAAGCACCTGATTTTTCGCAGAGTTCAATACTCTGAGCAATATACTTATATCACATTTCAGCCGATTTTACAAGTGATTTTTCAGATTATTTTGAAAAAAATTTGATTTTCAGTCGTATCGGCAAATTTTATCCGCCCAAAAAGCGAGCTTTTATGAAAAATGCGAACGATTTTATGCGAATAAGCCGTCAAAATCGCAGTCAATTGATGTTGATGAATTTTTCGGTAAAATAATTCCGTATCAAAAGCAAGGAGGAAAATGCTATGAGTAAAAAAGGTGAAAATATCTACAAAAGAAAGGACGGTCGCTGGGAAGCGAGATATATCAAATCCTATACGCCAAGCGGCAAGGCAAGCTACGGCTACTGCTACGGCAGAACCTATCACGAGGCAAAGGACAAGGTAAATACCGTAAAGGCTGAACTTATCAGTCATATACCGCCAAAGGAAGCCAAACGGCGAAAAAGGCTTTCGGTATTTTGCGATGAATGGCTTATATTAAAACGCAGTAGTGTTAAAGATTCTACCTATGTTAAATATCATACGGTGATAGAAAACCATATAAAGCCGCAGCTTGGCAGTTGCTTTGTTACGGCTCTGACTTCGCTTCTCGTAGAACAGTTTGCATACGATTTAATGCACGAAAACGATCTTTCTGCTAAAACGGTAAAGGATGTTTTAACGGTACTGCACGCCGTTTTAAGCTATGCCGAAAAGCAGTTACCCTATCTGCACAAAATAGACATTATATACCCAAAGCTCGATAAAAAGGAAATGCGAGTTTTATCCCGTGAAGAACAGGAACGGTTTACAAAATATCTTTTGACCGATACGGATAATTGCAAATTCGGAACGCTGCTGACCTTGTTTACCGGAATTCGGATAGGCGAGATATGTGCCTTGCGGTGGCAGGATATTTCACTTAAAGACGGTGTTGTCAATATAAAAAGCACAATGCAGCGGATTAAACGCATTGATGCCGCAGACGGCACAAAAACCAAAATTATATTAAGTGAACCGAAAAGCTTTTCGTCGGCAAGAGTAATTCCGTTATCACCGTTTGCACTTGAACTATGCAAGAGATTTTACGGCAATCAAAAAGCCTACATTTTGACCGGTAAAGCAGATAAATTTATTGAACCGAGAGCGCTTCAATACAGAATGGAGCGTTATGCCGAGGAGTGTAGTCTTTCGGGCGTGCATTTTCACACGCTCAGACACAGCTTTGCGACAAGATGTGTAGAGGTCGGCTTTGAAATAAAATCTTTGTCTGAGGTATTAGGGCACGCCAGCCCGCAAATCACTTTGGAACGCTATGTACATTCATCAATAGAGCTCAAAAAAGAAAATATGCTAAAGCTGACAGCTATCGGATACTGAGGTTATCGCCGTCAAAAATTATCGTCAAAAAATTACTATGCCGCTGCATTAACACCTAACACAACTACTTCGGCAGAGTATTGAACTCTGTGAAACAGCATTTACAGTCCGAAAAGACTTGCAAAACCGATAAAAATGTGGTATAAGTATATTGCTAGGAGTATTGAACTCTGCGAACAAAAATACGGCTTAAAAACCGATTTTAAAGTACTTTCTTATTGATACATACGAAAAGCTTCGGCTTTTCGTATGTATTTGTCGAAAATTGTAGTGCTTATTAAAATTTGCCGTAAAAAATAAAAGGTGATATAAAGCAATGCTGTCGCAAAAGGTACACGAACAACAAAGGGAAGCCTTGATGGAGGCCGTTATAAAATCGGTGGCGACGGGCGGAATGGAAAGCCTTACGACCAAGGAAATATACAACCTCTGCGGAATAAAAGAGGTTTACATTTACCGCTACTTTGAAAATAAGGATGATATGGTAGCAAAGGTGTTTGCCCGTTCGGATGAGCGACTGCTAAAGCTTGTGCTTGATAACTTCCCCATTATGGAATACAACGACATTGAGTATGAGCTGCGCTGCCGTTTGCTCTTTACAAAAATGTGGGAATATATGATGGCAAATCCCGAACGGATAATGTTTTATGTTCGATATTATTATTCCTCGGCTTTTACAAGGTATTCGTATGATGAGCATATGAAACGGTTTGATGTGCTGTTTGAAAAAATGAAGCCCGCCTGTCACCCGGATGCGAATGTGAATACGGTTTTGCACCATTTATTGGACACTCTGCTCGGACAGGCGAAAAAGCAGATACTTCACCCGCAGGACGAAAATCAGGCGCAAAGCGATACCTTTTGGCTTTTATTCAGCGTAATAAAGGGCGGAAAGCAGAATTTAAAATAAATTTTGAAACAAATTATGAAAGGGGCTTCGGAAATGAAACAAAATAAGCGGAATAAAATAAAAATTGTTATTATTGTTTTGTCTGTGCTGCTTACTTTAAGCCTTGCTGCTCTTGCCGGAGCTCTCATATATAACAGGTCGGCGGTACAAACCGATACCACCGTTACCGTACCGGATAACCTTATCACTCCCGATAAGGATAAAACCGATAATACCGAAACCGACGGAAGTAATTTGGCAGACGAAACACAAAATTCATCTGATACTAACCCGACGGAAAACATATCAGCTACCGAAAACAGTACAGATAATAAAAAATCCGCAACTGCTATTGCTCTTTACAACAAGCAGCCGCAGGACAATACCGCCTTTACGGTCGATAATATGTTCCCCGGAGACAGTGAAACCAAATACTACGGTCTACAAGTTTCTTACCACGATAAAGTTACTGTTCATTTCGGAGCAGAAATTCGTAATGGCTACGAAAAATTAGCCGAGGTAATGAAGGTAAAGATCACACTTCTGGGTATTGATGAGGTAATGTACGACGGCTTAATGAAGGATATGCCGCAAAGCCTTACATATACGATGACATCGGCTGAAAGTACGACTGACGAGATATATTACGAAATCACCGCCTACCTTGATACCTCTGTCGGCAATGAATACCAAAGCAAGGATTTAATTGCCGATTTTAAATGGTGGGTAGAGGAAACGGGCAATCTCGAAGATGCACCGCAGACGGGCGATAACTCAAATATCGTTCTGTGGTCGGTAATGACGGTTGTGTCTTTCCTTGCCCTGCTTATTTTGTCCCAATTTTGCAGAAAAAGGGAGGGACGGGCAAATGACCGATAAAACCACCGCTAAAAAACTGACCGGCGGCATTATTACGATAATCGTTCTCGCCGTATGTCTATGCATTACCACCTTTGCACTTGTGTGGGCTTCTGTTTCTGTGGAGAACAATCTGTTTCATACAGGCTCGGTTGAGATAAACCTTAACGACGGTAAGCCCGTTATCCACGAAAACGAATTTATATTTGAACCAGGAATGACGGTTAAAAAGGATTTCTTTATAGAAAACAACAGCTCATGGTCGGTTTATTATAAGCTTTATTTAGACAATGCCTCGGGCGGTCTTGCCGATGTGCTGGAAATAAGCATTAAGGACGGCGAAAAAGCGCTTTACACGGGAACTGCAAACGAATTGAACCGCCGGAGTGTCACCGCAGCCGATGATATTTTGCAGGTGAACGAAAAAAAGACCTTAACGATTGTGTTCCATTATCCGGAAAATGCCGAAAATAACACCCAAAGCCTTAATTTAGCCTTTACGATGTGTGCCGATGCCACACAGACCAAAAACAACCCTAACAAGCTTTTTTGATAAAGTGATAATTAAAGCAACGAAAGGCAAGGTTAGCTTATAATGGCAAAAAATAACAGCTACCCCCCCCGAAATTTTCAAGAGAACTCCGATAATTCAGTTGAGCTTGAGGAAAACGAGGAGCTTTACGATAAATGCGTCATCTGCGGAAGGGTCACTCCGTTTTTGAAGGATACTCCGATAGAGCTGCGAAGCCATTATATTGTAGGCTGCGGTCAGCTTTGCGATGATTGCTATTACAATTTATATTAGAATAATAACACATAACGCAAATAATTCAAGCTAAAG
>CAYLQF010000098.1:0-4186 GCA_964385735.1 uncultured Ruminococcus sp.
CTGTTGCCGTGTGCAGCAGCCCATTTCAGCTTAAACTAGGGATGGAATATATAGCATGATAGAAATTAAAAATCTTACAAAAACATTTGCTACGGTTGACGGAAAGGTCGAAGCTCTCAGCAACATAAGCCTTACCGTTGCCGACGGTGATATTTACGGAATAATCGGAATGAGCGGAGCAGGCAAAAGTACACTCGTTCGCTGTATAAATATGCTTGAACGACCAACCTCCGGACAGGTTGTGATAGACGGTGTTGATATCGGCTCTCTTTCGGCAAAGGAGCTAAGAGAAGCAAGACGCAACATAACAATGATTTTTCAGGGCTTTAATCTACTTATGCAAAGGACCTGTCTCTCAAACATATGCTTTCCCCTTGAGCTTGCCGGAATGAAAAAGAAAGAGGCACAAGCCAAAGCAAGAGAGCTTCTTGAAATTGTGGGACTCCCCGACAAAGCAAAGGCATATCCCGCACAGCTGTCGGGAGGTCAACAACAACGAATAGCCATTGCCAGAGCTCTTGCAACTTCGCCTAAAATTTTACTGTGTGATGAAGCAACAAGCGCCCTCGACCCCAAAACCACCCACTCCATACTTGAGCTGATAAGAGATATAAACAAGCGATTGAATATAACGGTTATTATAATAACCCACCAAATGAGTGTAATTGAAGAAATCTGTAATAATGTTGCCATAATAGATAGCGGAAAGGTAGTGGAAACCGGCAGTGTAGCAGATGTGTTTTCACATCCCTCATCCACGGCGGCAAAAAGGATGGTATTCCCCGAATCCGAGAATTCCGCTCTTTACCGTAACGAAAATGAGCGTATAATAAATGTAGTTTTCAACGGTGCAAGGGCAGCAGGTGCACCTCTGATTGCACAAATGGCAATTGATGAAAATATTGCCGCAAACATACTCTATGCATCTACCCGTTGCATAGGCGACAAGGTTTACGGAAATATGCTATTAGGCATCAAAAATGATAACGAAACTGTTATCCGTGCGATTGATTACCTAACTGAGCTTAACGATGTTATTGCCGAGGAGGTGGCAGAAAATGCTTGCTGATTTATTTGACCCCGAAGTCCTCAGGGAATCTCTCGATATTCTTTTAAACGATATGCCATATGCTTTATTTGAAACGATTTATGTAACCCTGCTTGCAACCTTTTTTTCTATATTGATAGGGCTACCGCTCGGTGTTCTGTTGGTAGCAGGTGAAAAAAACGGTATTCTGCCGTTGCCGTCGGGCATTATGCATATTTTAAATATTATTATCAATCTGCTGCGCTCTATTCCGTTTCTCATACTTATGATAATGGTGTTTCCTCTCACAAGACTTATCGTAGGCACAACGGTCGGTACAACCGCCTCGATAGTACCACTCGTTATAGCTGCTTTTCCCTTTATTGCAAGACTTGTTGAAAGCAGCTTAAGAGAAACAAATCCGAATATTATCGAGGCGGCGCAAAGCATGGGAGCCTCGCCCCTTCAAATTATATTCAAGGTTATGATCCCCGAAAATATCCCATCGCTTATTTCAAATGCCACTATCGCAATAACCACCATATTAGGATATACGGCAATGAGCGGAATTATAGGCGGCGGCGGACTCGGCAAAATTGCGATAAATTACGGATATTACCGATATAAGTATCTCGTTATGCTTTTTGCGGTTATTATACTCATTGTTCTTGTACAGATATTCCAATCGCTTGGAACTCGGCTTGCAAAAAAATGTGATAAGCGAATTAAAAAAAGGAGTTAGAATTTATGAAAATAAGCGATTTAGATGCAAATCTCACGGTATCTGACGGCTCTATGCCCGATTCGGCAGCTTGGTTTGATGCAAAATCCGAGCCCTTTAAGCTTTACGGTGTATTTTACGATACCGTTGCAGGGAGGTATACCCGTATATCCGAATCGAAAGCAGAAAAAATTTCAGAAGATATTAAAGTTCTTGCCCGTTGTACGGCAGGCGGAAGAATCAGATTTAAAACAAATTCGCCCTTTATAGGAATAAAAGCCATTATGAACAATTATCCTCCTACATCGCATATGACCCGTGTAGGACAGTGCGGCTTTGACTTATACGCTAAGAACGAAAAAGGCAAAGAGGTTTTCAAGCACGCTTTTTTACCGCCCGCAGATGTAACCGAGGGCTATTCCTCGCTTTATCAAATCGCCTCAAAATACTATGACAGTATGTCGGTTTTTACAGGAGAAATGATAGAGTATACTCTGAATTTTCCGAATTATGATGAGGTCAAAGAGCTTTACATAGCTTTTGACAAGGACTCATTGCTTGAAGCCGCATCGGATTATGTAAACATTAAACCCGTAGTTTACTACGGTTCATCGATAACTCAAGGTGCCTGCGCTTCCCGACCAGGCAACTGTTATGAAAATCTCATTACAAGAATGCTTAATATTGACTATATAAATATGGGCTTTTCAGGCAACGCAAAGGGAGAGCCAGAGATGGCCGACTATCTTGCAAGTCTTGATATGAGCGCATTCGTTTGCGATTACGACCATAATGCTCAAAGTGCTCTTTGGCTTAAGGACACTCTCCCGAATGTTTACAATGCAATCCGTTCTGCTCATCCCGACATCCCCTTCATTTTTGTTTCCGCAGCCGATATAACACTTTTCCCCGAAATATGGCAGGTTCGTCGGCAAGCAGTTAAACAAGCTTATCTTGACGCTGTAAAAAGTGGTGATAACAATGTTTATTTTGTTGACGGCGAGACATTGTACGAAGGTGAGTTTTCCGATTCCTGTACAGTCGACGGATGTCATCCGAATGACTTAGGCTTTTACCGTATGGCAATCAAAATCGGAGAACAAATCAAGAATGCTCTCGAATTATAATTGAAATTTTCCTATTTTAAGCAATCAAAATCCTTGACGCTATCGAGATTTTGATTGCTTTTTTCATTTTTTTACTTTATTTAGCGGTTTTTTTAAAAAAACTCTTTATTTTTCAAACAATCTTTGATATAATAAATTGGATACTTGATTATCCTTGATATTATTGAAGCTTTATACTAAACAGTATCAGCGATAATCAGGAATTATTAGTCAAAAATGGATATATCATCCATAAATAATTAGGAGGTTGATTCGTCAATGAGTCACAAGTACGTTTACCTTTTCAGCGAAGGCAACGCAAAGATGAGAGAGCTCCTCGGCGGTAAGGGTGCTAACCTTGCTGAGATGACCAACATCGGTCTTCCCGTTCCGCAGGGCTTTACCGTAACAACCGAAGCCTGCACTCAGTATTATGAGGACGGCAGACAAATCAACGATGAAATTCAGGCACAGATAATGGAATACATCGACAAGATGGAGGGTATTACCGGTATGAAATTCGGCGATACCGAAAATCCGCTTCTCGTTTCGGTTCGTTCGGGTGCCCGTGCTTCAATGCCCGGTATGATGGATACCATTCTTAACCTCGGTCTTAACGAAGATGTTGTAGAGGTTATGTCGAAGAAATCCGGCAATCCTCGTTGGGCGTGGGACTGCTACAGAAGATTTATTCAGATGTACTCCGATGTTGTTATGGAGGTCGGCAAAAAGTACTTTGAGCAGCTCATTGATGAAATGAAGGAGGCAAAGGGCGTTAAGCAGGATATTGATCTTACCGCTGACGATCTTAAAGCTCTTGCAGGTCAATTTAAGGCAGAATATAAATCTAAAATAGGAAAAGACTTCCCGACCGATCCGAAGGAACAGCTTATGGGTGCAGTCGAAGCCGTTTTCCGTTCTTGGGACAATCCCCGTGCCAATGTTTACCGTCGTGATAACGATATTCCCTACTCTTGGGGTACTGCCGTTAACGTACAGATGATGGCATTCGGTAATATGGGTGACGATTGCGGTACAGGCGTTGCCTTTACTCGTGATCCCGCTACCGGTGAAAAAGGCCTTATGGGTGAGTTCCTTGTTAATGCACAGGGCGAGGATGTTGTTGCCGGTGTTCGTACTCCTATGCCGATAGCAGAAATGGCTGAAAAGTTCCCTGAGGCATTTGCACAGTTTAAAGAAGTTTGTGCAACTCTTGAAGATCACTACAGAGATATGCAGGATATGGAATTCACCGTTCAGGGCGGTAAGCTTTATATGCTTCAAACCCGTAACGGTAAGAGAACCGCAAAGGCTGCTCTTAAGATTGCCTGT
>CAYLQF010000099.1:0-4102 GCA_964385735.1 uncultured Ruminococcus sp.
TTTTAAGTTCGGGGTCTGCTGTAAGACGACCGGTTAAAACTACAATGTTAAACATCTTTATTTTCCTCCATTACTTCTTAACGGTCATAACACGGAGAACACCGTCTGTTATGCCGGCTACACGCTCAAGCTCAGCAGGAAAATCTGCTTCTGCCGTAAAAGTGTAGAAAACATAGTAACCTTCTGCCTCATCATTAACGAGATAAGCAAGACGACGCTTGCCCCAATCGTCAACATTTTCGACAGTGCCGTTCTTGGCGATGAGATCATTGAATTTTTCCTTAAGCGAAGCTGCTGCTTCATCGCCGTTCTTCACGGAAAAAATCAGGGTTGATTCATACTTGTTTGTCATATTGTTGCACCTCCTTATGGACTGTTGGCTTCGAGCTGTTCGAAGCAAGGAGCCGAACCTACATCAGGTCAGCAAGCCTTATTATATCAAAAGCTTTCGGTAAAGTCAATCATTTTTATTAAATATCGCTTTTAATTTTGCCGTTAAAGGAGCTTTACTGTAAGTTTCTTATTGATTTTAGGAACAAATTTAAGTATAATGTTGAATATCAGGATAAACAACATTGAAAAAGGGGTCTTTTGATGCTGCTCACTATAGATATAGGTAACTCAAATGTAACTGTCGGAGGCTTTGACGGTGATGTTTTATCATTTACCGCAAGACTTGCAACAGATTCAAGACTTACCTCGGATCAATATGCGGTTCAGCTAAAAAACATAATGCAGCTTTACGGTCAGGCTGCAGATGAGGTTGAGGATTGCATTATATCCTCCGTTGCACCTCAGGTTGCAGCCTCCGTATCGGCAGCAGTAACCAAGCTATGCGATGTTATTCCGCTTCAAATAGGTCCCGGAGTTAAAACAGGCTTGAATATCAAAATCGACAATCCTGCTCAACTCGGTGCAGATCTTGTCGCAGGCGCTGTAGGCGCTTTGAATGAGTACACCCTCCCCTGCATTATTATTGATATGGGCACGGCAACAACTCTCAGCGTTATAGACTCAAAGGGTGCTTTTTTAGGTGGCAGCATCGGTGCAGGCGTAAGCCTCACGCTTAAGGCCTTGTGCGAAAATACAGCACAGCTTCCCGATATAACCATCACCGCTCCGAATTCGGTTATAGGTACCAACACGGTTGACTCTATGCGAGCCGGAATCGTTTTGGGAGCAGCAGCTATGCTTGACGGTTTAATCGAGCGCATAGAGGATGAGCTTGGTCAGACTGCTACTGTTGTTGCAACGGGCGGGCTTTCAAAAAGCATAATCCTTAACTGCAAAAAAAACATCATATATAACGAAAATTTGCTTCTTGACGGGCTTAAAGAAATATACGAAAAAAATCACTGACAGAGCAATTACCGTATAAAACGCTTTTGTAATATTTATGAACTGTACTTATTTATGATAAGACAGTATCGGAGGTATAATTATGTCAAAAAAATCAAAGCTGTCAAACCATACACTTACCGCTATGTTTATTGCGATAATTTTGCTTATGGATTTCACTCCCCTCGGTTATATAACAACCGGCCTGTTCTCAATTACACTGATGACTGTTCCCGTTGCCTTGGGAGCAATCTGCTCCGGAACCGCCGGTGCTGCTGTTTTAGGCTTTGTTTTCGGACTTACAAGCTTTTTGCAGGCTTTCGGTATCGGCTTTTTTATTGACCCATCGGCAGCTATGCTTTTCACCGAAAAGCCCCTTGCCTATACCGTTCTTTGCTTTATTCCGAGAATTGCGGCGGGAATTTTCGCTTCGCTTATATTTAAAGCCTTCGAAAAATTCGGCAAAAACGGAATTGCGGCAAAAGCCGTTTCATCAGCTATTGTTCCAATAACAAATACCGTACTGTTTATGTCTTTTTACATTATTCTCTATAAGGATACAGTCCTTGCCGGAAAAACCTTTATTGCCGTCTTTCTTTCGGCGATAACTCTGAATTTCTTTATCGAGCTGCTTGCTACAGTACTGATAAGCACATCGGTTGGAGCAGCTGTTTACAAATTTATTAAGAATGTATAAAAAATCGTAAGGTTGTTTTGTTTATGACACTTGCACAGCTTCATTATGTTATAAAAATTTCCGAAACCGGCTCTCTCAACAAGGCTGCAGAACAGCTGTATGTTTCTCAGCCCTCTCTTACAGGAGCAGTAAAAGAGCTTGAAAAGGAGCTTGATATAGTTATATTCAACCGGTCAAGCAAGGGTGTTACCCTAACTAATGACGGTCGGGAATTTTTGCTGTATGCACGGCAGATTTACAGTCAATATGAAACGCTTAAAGAAAAATATACCGACGGAATCGGTCTTAAGAAAAGGTTTTGTGTTTCAACACAACATTATTCGTTCGCCGTTAAGGCATTTGTTGAAACAGCAAAAATGTTTGATATGTCTAAATATGAATTTGCTCTCAGAGAAACAATAACCAAAGATATTATTACCGATGTTTCTGCACTGAGAAGCGAAATCGGCATATTATATCTCAGCAATTTCAATCGCTCGGTAATCACAAAGCTGCTAAATGCAAACGAGCTCGAGTTTCACAAGCTTATTGATTGCAGAGCATATGTTTACATATGGAACGGTCATCCGCTTGCAAATAAAAAATCGGTAAGCTTTAATGATTTAAAAAGCTATCCGTGTCTTACCTTTGAGCAGGGCGATAGCGGCTCATTTTATTTTGCGGAGGAGCTTATAAGTCCAAACGAATCCGAGCAGGTAATAAAGGTATGCGACAGGGCCACAATGCTTAACCTCATGGTCGGATTATGCGGATATACAGTATGCTCCGGTATAATATGCGAGGAACTCAACGGAAGCGATTACTGTGCCATACCGTTTGATTTGAGCGACCCGAGATGCAGAGATATAATGGAGGTCGGTTATATAATCAGAAAAAACAGTATACTCAGTAAGACCGGCGAGCTTTATATTAATGCCATTAAAGGCTATCTTGCAAATTACACCCTTTAGTTATAGCTTGAAGCTATAACTAAATATATTTTTGTTGTATTTGACAAATTCGTTTGCAAAATATAAAATAAGTACAACAAATTCGAAAAGGGAGTTTAAAAAATGAAAAAAATTGTTTCACTCTTAACTACCGTACTGCTTGTGATAACCTCTGCAATAGGTCTTTCCGGCTGCGGCAGCTCAAACAAAATTACAATTGCTGTTCCGAACGATACAACAAACGAAGCCCGTGCACTTATTCTTCTTGAAAAAGAAGGCATCATAAAGCTTAAGGAGGGCGCCGGTATCACCGCCACCATTAAGGATATTGCCGAAAAGCCCGATAATGTTGTATTTTCAGAGGTTGAAGCAGCTCAGCTTCCAAATGTTTTAAAGGATGTTGATTACGCAGTTATAAATTCAAACTATGCCATAGCCGCAAAGATGAATCCTGTTAAAGATTCGCTTGCTATTGAGGGCTCATATTCCGATTACAGCAACATTGTAGCAGTTAAAAAAGGCAATGAGAAAACCGATAAAACCAAGGCATTAGTTGCTGCCCTACAGAGCAAAAAGGTTGCGGATTTTATTTCAAGCGAATACAACGGTTCCGTTCTCAGCGTTGTTGAAAATACAGGAGACGGATATGACAGCTCGGTTGACTACAATGCACTTAAGGGCAAAGAGATTACCGTAGCCGCTTCCCCTTCACCTCACGCTGAAATTCTTGCCGTAGCAAAGGAAATTCTTGCAGCAAAGGGCGTAACGCTTAAAATTATCGAATATACAGATTATGTTCAGCCGAATAATGTTGTCGACAGCGGAGAGGTCGATGCAAATTATTTCCAGCATAAGCCTTATCTTGATGACTTCAATAACGAAAACAAAACAAGTGTTGTATCGGTTGCAGCAATTCATGTTGAACCGATGGGTCTTTACGGCGGCAAAAAAACAAATCTCGACGCACTCAAAAAATAATATATATTAAGGTTCGGGGCTGTTGCCGTGTGCAGCAGCCCATTTCAGCTTAAACTGGGGATGGAATATATAGCATGATAGAAATTAAAAATCTTACAAAAAAATTTGCTACGGTTGACGGAAAGATCGAAGCTCTCAGCAACATAAGCCTTACCGTTGC
>CAYLQF010000100.1:0-4090 GCA_964385735.1 uncultured Ruminococcus sp.
TGGGGTTTTCAAACACGCCCATAGGTCCGTTCCAAACAACGGTTTTTGCATTTTTAACCTCACCTGCAAAGAGAGCAGCTGTTTTTGTTCCTATATCAAGACCCATCATATCCGCAGGTATTTTGTCCGCATCAACAACAGTAACATCAATCGAAGCGTCAATAGGCTCGGGAAAGGATTTGGCAATTGTGCAATCAACGGGGAGTAAAAGCTTAACGCCCTTTTCGGTAGCCTTATTCATCATATCTTTGCAATAATCGATTTTTGTTTCATCGATAAGCGAGGTCCCAACGCCGTAGCCTTTTGCGGCAAGGAAGGTGTAAGCCATACCGCCGCCGATTATAAGAGTATCTGCCTTGGTAAGCAGATTTTCGATTACGGGAAGCTTGCTGTCAACCTTGGCTCCGCCGAGAATACATACGAAAGGACGAACGGGTGATTCAACGGCTTCTCCTAAGTATTTAAGCTCCTTGCCGATAAGATAGCCGGCAACAGCCTCTTTGACATACGATACAACACCTACTGTTGAGCAATGTGCTCTGTGGGCTGTTCCGAAGGCATCATTTACGAATATATCCGCAAGAGAACCGAGCTCCTTTGAGAATTCCTCACCGTTTTTGGTTTCTTCAATGCGATAACGGGTATTCTGTAAAAGAACAACATCACCGTCGTGCATGGCGGCAACAGCTTTTCTTGCATTTTCTCCTACAACATTATCGTCTGCTGCAAAAACGACCTCTTTGCCGAGCTTTTCCGAAAGGCTTTTTGCAACCGGAGCAAGCGAAAGCTCCGGCTTAGGCTCACCCTTAGGCTTGCCGAGATGAGAGCAGAGTATAACCCTGCCACCGTCGGAAATAAGCTTTTTAATGGTAGGCAGAGCGGCATTTATACGGTTTTCGTCGGTTATAACGCCGTTTTTAAGCGGAACATTAAAATCGCAGCGTACAAGCACATTTTTGCCCTTGACATTGATATCGTCTACGGTCTTCTTGTTTAATGCGTTCATTTTATACATCCTTTGCATATAAATTTACACTATTATTTTACCACAATTTTCTGATTTTTCAATATGTTTTTGCTTTTTTGTGAAGGTTTTGTCAAATATCCTCCCAATGGTAGCTGTGAAGCTGACCTGAATTTTCCAACGAGGGATAATTCCATTGCCTTAAAACCTCATAAACCGCTATTGCAACGGAATTTGAAAGATTTAAGCTGCGTATTTCGCCGGCCATCGGAATTCTTACGCAGGAATCCGGATTTTCGATAAGCAGCTCTTCGGGCAGGCCTCTTGTTTCCTTGCCGAACATAAGATATGCGCCGTCGGGATAGGCTTGCTCTGAATGTGTTTTTCTGCCCTTTGTAGTGAAATAAAAAAACGGACCGTTGTTTTTTTGGAAAAATTCTTGAAGATTATCATAGTAGCTTATGTCGAGAAAGTGCCAATAGTCAAGTCCTGCTCTTTTAAGCTTTTTATCGTCAATTGTAAAGCCCATAGGTCCCACAAGATGAAGCCTTGCTCCGGTTGCTGCACAGGTACGGGCAACATTTCCGGTGTTTTGCGGAATTTCCGGTTCTACCATAACTATGTTTATAATTGCCATATTATCACCGCAGGTATTATATTATTTTATCTTTGGTCTTGTCAAGTATCGGTTTTTTATGTATAATACTATTAGGTGATAAAATGAACGGCTATAGCGGAATAATTAAACGGGTAGAGCAATATGAAAAGAAATGCGAAATAAGGTATGCAAAATCAAACGGCGGGCTTTTTAAAGCTTTGGCAGTTATATGTGCGATTTTTACGGCGTATATGCTTTTTGTAAACACAATTGCCTGCATTTCCTTTCTTATGAGGGCAGGTGTTGTCGGTGAATACAACTATTTCGGCAAGTCTGAAATAATTTTTATGCTGGTATCGAATATCTTGCCTCTTATATGCATTATCTTGAATTTTTTGAAGAATAATGCCGTCAAATCGGCTTCGCTTATAGTTTTATTGATACAGAGCACATATGTGTTTATAAGATTTTGTTTCATATCGAACGATGGGCTGAGCACCTTCGGATTTAAAGCATACTTCTATTGGCGTCATCTTTTGCCGTTTGCGATAGCTTTGCTTTGCTGTATATGGATGTTGATAATAATTTTAAGGCAGGAAGTAAGGCTTCGCCGCAGATATAGAAAAATACTTAACGATTTATATGTAGCTTACAAGAATAAGGGTATCGATAAAAGTATTGAACCCTCGGATGAGCTGTGGGAGGAATTTATTGAAAATTACGATCCCACCTATATGAAAAACTGAAAAATCAAAGCGGAATAAACAGCTCCTTTTGTGTTTAAACTAACAAAAAGGAGCTGTTTTAATTTATGATGAATGAAAAGAAATATCTAAAGCTTGTCGCTACGGCTTCAAGACCGTCACCTAAGGTAAAAGATTTTATATGTGCCTTTGTCGTAGGTGGACTTATTTGTACCTTAGGTCAGATTATCGTCGAATGTCTGAAAGCCGCCGATGTGAATGAAAAAACGGTTAAGGCTGCCGTTCCCGTTATTTTGATTTTTCTCGCAGCGCTTCTTACCGGTCTTAAAATTTTTGAAAAAATTGCAAAGCACGCAGGAGCGGGAACTCTTGTACCTATAACCGGCTTTGCAAATGCAGTGGTTTCACCGGCGATAGAATTTAAAAATGAAGGCCATATTTTGGGGATAGGCGCAAAAATCTTCACAATAGCGGGACCTGTAATACTTTTCGGCACAGCTTCAAGTGTTATATATGGAATTATTTATTATTTTTTAAGTAAGTAGGAGATAGAAATGGCAACAAGAATAGGGAAGCGAACGATTGAATTAGAAAGAAAGGCAGCCTTTGTAAGCTATGGCAGCGTTGTCGGGAAAAAGGAGCACGAAGGGCCCTTAGGGCATGAATTTGACTGTTTTGATAATGATATTCGATTTGGAGAAAAGAGCTTTGAAAAGGCAGAAAGCCGACTACAAAAAATAGCGGTTGAAAATGCATTGAGACGGGCCGCTCTGTCCGAAAACGATATGGATATAATTATTGCAGGAGATTTGCTTAATCAGTGTATAGGAAGCTTTTTCGGACTGAGAAACACAGAAATTCCGCTTATCGGAATTTACGGAGCCTGCTCTACAATGACTCTCGGCATATCACTTGCTTCGTTGATTATTGATGCGAATGCGGCAGAATATGCCGCCGTTGTAACCTCGTCTCACTTTTGCTCTGCAGAACGACAATATCGCTTTCCTCTCGAATACGGATGTCAGCGAACACCTACTGCGCAAAGAACCGTAACCGGCTCTGGAGCAAGCATATTAGGTGTTTATAAAAATAAGCCTTATGTTGATAAAATAACCTTCGGTAAAATAGTTGATTTAGGTGTAAAGGATGCAAATAATATGGGTGCTGCTATGGCACCCGCTGCTGCCGATACTCTTTGTGCGTTTTTTAAGGATACCGAAACCACACCTCAGGATTACGATATTATTTTTACGGGTGATTTGGGGCTTACAGGAACAAAGCTTCTTTACGATTTATGCGATATGGAAGGTTATAACCTTAAATGTAAGCATTCGGACTGCGGAGTTATGATTTTTGATATAGAAAAACAGGATGTACACTGTGGGGGCTCAGGCTGCGGCTGTAGCGCTGCGGTTCTTAATTCTTATGTTATGCATAGATTCGAGGACGGCGATTTCAGTAATATTTTATTTATGTCAACGGGTGCGCTTATGTCGCCGACTTCATCTCTTCAGGGTGAAAGTATCCCGTCGATTGCGCACCTTATAAATATTAAAAAATAAAAAAGCAACAATATTTAAGCTTATTTGCCGGCTTGCCTCGGCGGCTGGCTTTACCGAAAATACCGAAAATTCGGCTGTAAAATAATTGACAAATTTTGCATTTTAAAGTATAATACTGTTGTAGCCTGAGTGTTATCATTTACAATTTAAACCCTGTCGTGATTTGACGGGGTTTTATTATAGTGACTATAGAATGTCGAAGCTCTCAAAAGTGTTTCGACAAGTCGATTTTATCGGCTTTAACGAAATTTAATTTTTAAAA
>CAYLQF010000101.1:0-4060 GCA_964385735.1 uncultured Ruminococcus sp.
CGGATAAGGTCTCATAATATCCTCCTGCCTCGTTTACCTTTACGAGGGTTAGGTTGCCGACCTTACTTTCTGCCTTGGCATTTGAAGCTCTGAGAGTAACTCTTGCCTCCGCAAGAGAGGTATCGAAAATACCCGAAAAGCTTACCGGTGTGGTCATTGCTCTGCTAAAGCCGTTTGTAACGGTTGCACCGCTGAGAGCTGACGGTGAATCGGAGGCGGTAAAAAAGCCTCTGCCGCTGAGCGATACCGACGGCATACCTCCGCTGTAATCGAAAACAAGCGCAATTTTGTCGCCGTCCTCAAAATCGGTAAGCCTGAAGCCTGCCGAAGTAACTCCGACAGCACCTGCCTCACCGCTCAGACTTATATAATTTTCATTTCCCACGGTAACAACCGAAGCGTTTTTGCCGGCACAGGTCTTGCCGGAGGCATCCGCCCAATATTTAAGACCCTCGGAAAAATCGGTGTTTTTAAATTCATCGGTTGTGGGGGCGTAGTTAAATTTGCCGTACATACCCTCGGCAGAGGTGCCGTAATCGGTGTAAACCGTAGCCCTTATAACCTCAGGCAGAGTGTCCGACCACGGGGTATCATATTCTATATAACGGGTTTCATCCGAAATATTATCGCAATTGTTATTCCTTATAAATGTGCCGGACTGATGATATCTGAGCCTTATATAGGAGCGCTCGGTAGAGGTAAGCTCGTTGCCCTCGATAACGGTGTTCTTTATCCAGTCACCCTGCCAAACCTTTGTATAGCCCCAAATGGTATATGCCTTTTCAAAGCTTCCCACAGTAATAAGATTTGCGCCGAGTCCTTCAAGAGTATTTATCAAGCTTCCGCCCGAAAGCTGATAATTCATAACATATCCCGCATAGGAGATATTGTTATCTCTCACTACAATTCCGTGTGAAACGGTTATATGCTCGCTGCCGTCAAGAACATCCTCGTCGCTTGTGAACTCAAGCCTTATGTCTATTCCCCTGTCAACGCCTGAGATGGTGTTGTTCATAAGCAGAGTATTCATAAACCAATTGAAGTTACCGGTTAAATCGGAATAGCTCGTGCCGTGAGTATTATAATTTACGGTCGTTCTGTTATTTGAAGCGTGGGCATCGCAAAAAATGCCGGTATTAACATTAACAAAGGTGTTAGAGTCGGCAACATAGCCGAGCATTGTGGCATATGCCTGAACTCCGGCAGAAGCATTATACTGCTTGTCGTGCTCAGAGGAGCCTATAAAATCATTTTTGTAATTTACACTGTCAACGACCGCATGGCACAGTGCCACCGTGCTTGTCTCATCGGGCGCTATGTTCCAAGCCGTTTCAACCGTCACGGAATTCTTAGTTACCGAAGCTATTTTCCTGTACTGCGCCTCGCCTGTACCGTCAACTATCATAACATAGCCGTTAAGAAGCTTATCGGAGCTTGTGTTCAGATTATCCGGTCCGGTATCCGAAGCATCCGAATACCAATAGGTATAGTCTCCGGTTGTGTATGTCTCGGTTTTCGATTTGAAGGTTGTATTATCAAAGGTAAGGGTTTTTCCGTCGGCAGAAACGCTTGCCGGCTTATCCATAAAATCGTATCCGAGGTGCTCATACATAATAAGCTCTCCGGAATTTGAAGCATTATCGCCTATTCTGCGCAGGGTATTTTCGCTTATATAGCTGCCCTCGCAGTTGCCACTTGGGAGCTGAACCACAAATGCACGGCAGAGCGACTGCTCACCTACCTTAACATCGTAATTCCTTTCGGAAGCACTCCAGCCCTTGCCGTATATAATATTTCCGCTTACATCAAGCTTATTTGTTTGCGTGGCGTGTATGAAGTTAGAGCCCGAGTTGCCCCACATAACCGCCTTTGCGCACATTTCATTGTTGATTACCTTAACATAGTTACAGCCTCTTACCGTAACTGCCGATGCACCCTCAAAATAGCAATTTGAGATTTCCACATTGGAAACCGAGCTCATTTGAACGGGAGTTCCAACGGGAGATATATAGGAGGTAGAGCTTGTACCCAAGCTTTCCGCTATTGTCTCACGGCGCTTTAGCATATCGTCAAGCCAGTCACCCTCGCTGTAATGTGAGCCGTATACTCCGTTATAATCAGGCTCGTTATAGCATCTTAAAAGCTCGGTATAATCCTCATAATCCGAGGAGGTGGTGCTGCTCGGAGTAGAATATGTCATAAGTCGGTGCTGTATGAAGCGACAGCCGGTCATTTTAAAGCTGCCGTTTTCAAGTCCGTTTTCCGTATTATGATACGGATTTACATAAAGCATTCCCGTTGTGGCATTATTCCAGCTTTTTTTGTATACCTCCACATTTTCCTCGAAGGTTATGTTTTTAAATTCGCATGGAAGCCTTGTTATATAAAACATATTGGTGCTTTTGCTTTGATTGTTTTCATTTTCAATACTGTTTATCAAAACAGTCTCGCTACCGTCGCCCTCGCCGACAAATCTGAGGGATTTTTTATAGTATGTAAGCCCACTTGTCCAACCATTGGTAAGGCATATCATGCTTGTTATCTCATACCTACCCTTAGGAAGGTATATAGTATCATAATCGCTTGCGCTTTCAATCGCTTTTATAATAGCGGCCTGCGTAGCAGCCTCAACGGTTATGGTTTTCCCTGTCCATATATTTTCGGCATCGGCCTTAATATCAACCGATATTCCGGCAGACCAACCGTAGCCCTCGCCGTGACCGTTGTGTGCCCATACCGTATACTCGCCGTCAGCAAGACCTTCGGGGACCTTAACCGTCACCTTATAAGGATTGGCGCTTACAATTTCAGCCTTGTAGGACTTGCCTGCCGAGGTAAAATACACCGTTACAGCAGAAGCACCTTCGCTGTTGTTATTTGTAAGATTTTTTCCGTGAAGATCTATTTCTCCGCCCTGATACATTTCATCTGTGCTGAGCCAAGAGAGAGTTGTTGCATTAACCCTTACAGGCGAGCTTACAAGCCCATCTGCACCTTGAACCCACACAAGGTACATTCCATAGGCAAAATCCTTGCTTATTACAGCCTGTATATCGGTATCGGTAACGCTTACAGTCTCGGCCTTAAGGCAAACCGTGTCGCCGTTTTTATCAATACCGCTTACCCAAACGCTTCCGCCGGAAAATCCGCTGCCGTTTATAACAACGGTGCTGTCCGGTCGGGCATTTTCGGTTATATTGCTTATAACCGGAGCCCCTGCCGCAGCCTCACCCGAAGCAGAAGGTGAAAAGCCGTCCGAAAAGGAGGCTGTTGATATTGAAGCCTCCGGTATGGGTATCTCCTTTAGAAGCTTTGCATCGGAGGTCAAAATCGGTGCCGGAAGGGCAGCCGCCGCCGATGCAGAAAAAGAAAGCCCCATGCAGGGGGAAAAGAGACCGATTGCCATAGCAAGGCATAAAATTACCGCCGCCGTAGCTTTTTTAAAGTTCCTATTGTACATAAAAAATATCCTTTCGATAATTTTAAAGTGTTTATTTAAAAACGGCTACTGCCGTCAATTTGTGGATTTTAAAAATAAAAATTGTCAGATTTTTAAGTGCGACAGCACTTCGGCGGTGGAACACCGTCGGTTTGAGGTTATTATAACATATCTCCAACATAATTAAAAGCTTTTTTTATAATTTGTAAAAAATATCTAATACAATAGCATAATTCGGAAACGAAAAAAGCTTTTATAAAACAAAAAAAGACAACCGCTATTGCGATCGTCCTTTAACACCAAAAAAGAAAGAGAAATGTATCGCACCCTAAAAACTGAACAAATAATGGAAGAGAGGATGAAAAATAGGTCAAGCCCTCGGTCTATTAGTACAGCCTAGCACACACATCACTGCGCTTACACCTGCTGCCTATCAACCCGGTAGTCTACCGGGGACCTTACTAGCTTATGCTATGGGAAATCTAATCTTGAGGTTGGCTTCACGCTTAGATGCTTTCAGCGTTTATCCAATCCGCACTTAGCTGCCCAGCTATGCCCTTGGCAGAACAACTGGTGCACCAGAGGTGCGTCCATCCCGGTCCTCTCGTACTAGGGACAGCT
>CAYLQF010000102.1:0-3874 GCA_964385735.1 uncultured Ruminococcus sp.
TGCTTTCGGTGCTGTCGGCGGTAAAGGTGTCTATTTTAAGGTTTAAAAACCTCAATTTTTCCGTTAAAAACGCAATGTAATTGTAGGATATTTGCGGAAGCTCCTTAAGTAACAGCTTAAAATCCGCCTCGTTTATATAACAAACTCTGCACTGCGTTTTGGCGATTATGCAGCTCAGTCCTTCCTCCCAAGCTCCGAAAACAGATGCCGCTCCGAAGATTTCACCCGCTTTCATAGTTCTCATTACGATACCGTCACCGTTTTTTGTCTTTCTTTTGACAAGGGCGTTACCGCAGATGAGAATTCCAATACAGCCTGTTTTGTAAAAATCCTCGGATTTTTCAAATGACTTTTCGGCACCGCAGTGCTTTAAAGCCGCAGCTTTTTCAGCCTCGGTAAGACCCTTAAAAAGAAAACAGTCCGTAGAAACACCGCCTTTATAATTAAAACTGTACCAAATGGGACATCTGTAAGCATTATACACGCAATTCGGAAAAAAATCAACAACTAATTGTAAGATTGACGAAAAATATTATATGTGGTATAATCTAAAAAATTGATTTATGTTCGGGGGATAAAAAAATGGCTACTGAAAGAGACGGTTATATTTCGCCCCTGCAGACAAGATATGCAAGTAAGGAAATGCAGCATATTTTTTCTCAGGATTTCAAATTTAAAACATGGAGAAAGCTTTGGATTGCACTTGCAAATGCGGAAAAAAAGCTGGGGCTTAGCATTACCGATGAGCAAATTGATGAGATGAGGGCTCATTCGGAGGATATCAATTATGAGGTTGCCGAGGCAAGGGAAAGAGAAGTAAGACACGATGTTATGTCGCATATTTATGCCTACGGTGTTCAGTGTCCCAAGGCACAGCCGATAATTCACCTCGGTGCGACAAGCTGCTATGTAGGTGATAATACTGATATCGTAGTATTAAGGGAAGCCTCCCGTGTTATTCTTAAAAAAGCGGCTCAGGTAGTAAAAAGCTTATCCGAATTTGCCGATAAATATAAGGCTCTTCCGTGCCTTGCTTATACCCATTTACAGCCTGCTCAGCTGACTACCGTTGGTAAAAGAGCAACCCTTTGGATAAACGATATTGTTAACGATATAAATAATCTTGAGTATCAGCTTTCAAATTTAAAGCTTTTAGGCTCAAAGGGCACAACCGGAACACAGGCAAGCTTTATGGAGCTGTTTTCGGGTGACGAAGAAAAAGTTAAACAGCTGGATAAGCTTATTGCCGAGGAAATGGGATTTTCCGCCTGCGTTCCCGTTTCGGGACAAACCTATTCGAGAAAAACGGATTATTATTTTCTTTCGGTTCTTTCCTCCTTTGCTCAGAGTGCATATAAGTTTTCGAATGATATGCGGCTTTTACAGTCCTTTGAAGAAATGGAGGAGCCGTTCGGAGCTCAGCAGATAGGCTCCTCCGCTATGCCTTACAAGAGAAATCCTATGCGCTGCGAGAGGATTTCTTCCCTTGCAAGATATGTTATTGCGGATGCCGTAAATCCTGCTATGACTGCCGGTACGCAGTGGCTTGAGCGCACGCTGGATGACAGTGCAAACAAACGAATTTCCGTAAGCGAGGCCTTCCTCGCAACCGATGCAATTCTTAATATTTATATAAATGTAACCTCTTCAATTGTCGTTTACGATAAAATAATAAATCGCAGAGTTATGGAAAAGCTTCCGTTTATGGCTACCGAAAATATAATGATGGAAAGCGTTAAGAGGGGGGCGGACCGTCAGCAAATTCACGAGATAATAAGGGTTTATTCGCATAAGGCTGCTGCTGCGGTGAAGCTTGAGGGTAAGCCGAATGAGCTTATAGAGCTTATAGCCGGTGATGAACGAATACCGCTTTCTAAGGAAGAAATCCTCGCTCAGCTTGAGCCGAAGAAGTATATAGGCAGAAGTGTATCTCAGGTTGAGGAATTCTTAAACGAATTTGCAAGGCCTATTATAGATAAATATTATACCGGTGCAAAGGACGGAAGCTTAGATGTTTAACGGAGCTGATTTTTTATGAATTATAAATCGGATATAGAAATTGCTCGGGAATGTAAAATGCGCCCCATAACCGAGATAGCAAAAGCAGCGGGACTTTCCGAGGATTGCATTGAGACCTACGGTAAATATAAGGCGAAGATAAATCTCGGTGAGGCTGAGCTTGAAAATAAAAAAAACGGAAAGCTCGTGCTTGTTACCGCAATAACACCGACTCCTGCCGGAGAAGGTAAAACAACAACAACCATAGGCCTTGCCGATGGTCTTAGAAGAATCGGGAAAAATGCAATACTTGCTCTCAGAGAGCCGTCACTCGGTCCGGTTTTCGGTATTAAGGGCGGTGCTGCCGGCGGCGGATATGCACAGGTTGTACCGATGGAGGATATAAATCTTCATTTTACCGGCGATTTTCATGCAATAGGTGCGGCTAATAATCTTCTTGCGGCTATGCTTGATAACCATATTCATCAGGGAAATTCCCTTAATATAGACCCAAGACGAATTATTTGGAAGCGCTGTGTCGATATGAATGACCGTCAGCTTAGATTTATAACCGACGGTCTCGGCGGACCTGCAAACGGTATCCCCAGAGAGGACGGCTTCGATATTACGGTTGCAAGCGAGATAATGGCTGTTTTATGCCTTTCCGAATCGATTTCGGACCTTAAAAGCAGGCTTGCGAGAATAATCGTTGCCTATACCTACGGCGGCGAGCCTGTAACCTGCGGTCAGCTTAAGGCGCAAGGGGCAATGGCGGCGCTTCTGAAGGAGGCCCTTAAGCCCAATCTTGTTCAAAGCTTAGAGGGCACGCCCGCTATCGTCCACGGCGGCCCGTTTGCCAATATCGCTCACGGCTGCAATACCGTTATTGCAACAAAAACCGCCTTAAAGCTCGGTGATTACACAATAACCGAAGCCGGCTTCGGTGCAGACCTCGGTGCCGAAAAATTTCTTGATATTAAATGCCGTATGGCAGGACTTGTGCCGAGCGCTGTTGTAATTGTTGCAACTGTCCGTGCGCTTAAGCTGCACGGAGGTCTTTCAAAAAGCGAGCTTAATTGTGAAAATATCGAAGCGCTGAGGGCGGGTATGCCTAATCTTTTAAGACATTTATCAAATATGAAAAATGTTTATGGGCTGCCCTGTGTTGTTGCCGTTAACCGTTTCCCAACCGATACCGAGGCGGAAATCAAAGCCGTTATCTCAGAATGTGAAAAGCTTAATGTGAATGTTGTTTTATCTACTGTTTGGGAGCAGGGCGGCAAGGGCGGAGAAGACCTTGCGAGGGAGGTTGTCAGACTGTGTGATGAGCAAAAAGGAAGCTTTACCTTCGCTTACGGTGATGATGAGTCCTTGGAGGAAAAGATAAACTCGGTTGTTAAAAAAATTTACGGCGGCACCGAGGCGGTATTTACCGCTAATGCGAAAAAACAGCTTGAGTCTTTAAAAAGAACGGGATTTGATGCTCTGCCCGTATGTATAGCGAAAACTCAATACAGCTTTTCTGATGATCCGCAAAAGCTCGGTGCTCCCGATGGATTTACGGTTACGGTAAGAAATCTTAAGGTCTCTGCGGGTGCCGGCTTTGTTGTTGCACTTACAGGCGATATTATGACTATGCCCGGACTCCCCAAGGCTCCTGCCGCAGAAAATATCGATGTTGACGATAATGGGCAAATAAGCGGACTTTTTTAAAATTTATTACAATAAAAGCGATACAAGGTGTACTTTGTCAGTATCCTTGTGTCGCTTTTTCTTTATCGAATAGATAACCTTTATTACGATATCTGGAGCAGCTCGGAGGAGGTGTCGGACTATGTAAAAAAGAATTTTTCAATGGAAGCCGCAAGAGAGGAGG
>CAYLQF010000103.1:0-3330 GCA_964385735.1 uncultured Ruminococcus sp.
TGCCGCCTCGGTCGGTGCTTCTGCCTTTCGGCAGAGGTGTCCACCGGACACCCGCACCCCTTTAGGCAAGGGGCGCTTTCTTAATACGAGGAATGAGGTGGCGTTCTCAAACGAAAATCATCGGATTTTCGAGTGCGGCAGCACTTCGGCGGCAGAATGACACCGGTTTGAGAACGGATATGCAGGCAGAATATACAATCCACAGGGTTAATATATAATATACTTATACAATATATAATATATTAGTTCTTCATTATAAAAGAAAAATCAATATAGCCGTTTTCACCGTCGGTATAAATTTCGGAAAGGCTTGGGCTTGAGGCAACAGACACGCTTTCAAGGGCAAGGGGCAGAAGCGAATTATCCTTTAAAAGCTCTATCTGAGCCGAGGCGGCGTTAAGATCTGCGGAGTCGGTGCTTTTTACGCCGAGCTGCTTAAGGTATTCGAAAAGAGAGGCGCTGTTTGCCTTTACGGGAAATACAGCAAAGGCAAGGCTTTTGTTTTGGAGCTCGCCTTTAAGGGTATCAAGTGAGTGAGACGACTGAATATTTACGAATGCGCCGAGATTTTGCTGCCAATGGCCAACCATAGCGGTTATAAAGGGCTTCATGCTCTCGCTTTCATAATAATAAAGTGTTGCGGAGGGGAATTTTTTATCCTCGGTTTTTGAAACCGCATTTCGGACAAGACTTTTCGCTTCGGTTATATTATAGGGGGTTATACCGGCACCGTCCGCCTCTGAGCCTACGCCGAGTGCTTGCGGATAGAGTGATGCTGCCGGCGAAAAGCCGGATTTAAGCTTTAGCTTAAGGCTTTCGGGTGAGGTTGCCGAGCAAATTGCTTTTTTTAGGTCGGGCGAAAGCTCGCCGCCGAGGGTAAGCACCCAGCAGGTATTATTAACCGACGATATTTTCATACCTATAGCTTCGGCTTTTTCGATTTGGTCGCCCGAAACAAAGGACATATCAACGCTGCCCTTTTCAAGCAGCTCGACAGGAGTTTCCTCCTCACTTACGGAAAGGAACACCGCAGCGTTTTGAGCCTCAAAGTCGCCTTTATAGCTGCCGTTTCGGTAAAGCCTTATACCGAAATCCTCCTTATTCCATTTGCCCATATAATAGGAGCCGTTTGAAAGGGTATACTCCTTTTCCCTACCGTATTTACCCTCGCTGCTTACAAAAAACTCCTCATTGCAGGGCATTGCCGGGGCGGTTGTAAGCACAGCCTTAAAATCGGGGTCGTTATAAGAAAGGGTTACGGTAACGGTTTTATCATCCGGAGCGAATACGCCGAGGGTGGATATATCCGCAGAGCCCTCGTTTACCTCCTTAGCGTTCGATATTGCGAAAAAACGGCTTGCAAAGGGAGAGCCGGTTTCGGGAAGAACGGCTCGCCTGATGCCGAAAACAAAATCGCTTGCGGTAACCGCCTCACCGTTCGACCATTTTAAGCCGTCCTTAAGCTTAAAGGTATAGGTAAGCCCGTTTTCGGAATAGGTTTCGCAGGCACCGCAGACAACGGCGCCGCTGTCGTTCTTGCGAAGCAGACCCTCGTACATATTCCTTACTATAAGAAGCTCACTGTCACTTGAGGCGGTTTGCGGGTCGACCGAAACCGGCGGCTCGGTTAGATTGAAATATATATATGCAGTCAGAAAATCGCTGCCGCAGCCCGAAAACGAAAGCACTAAAATAACAAGGCACAAGGTCAGTGCCGATATTCTTTTCAAGCAAACTCCCCCTTATATACTATTTTTTCATTATTATATTATCTTTTACTCATATTTTCAACCGAAAATACGGTTACAGTATAGTTACATTTACAGATGTAAAGAAAAAAACTTGACAAAGCAAGACTGATATGCTAAAATACCGTAGGCATTACACGGAGGTGCGTCTTTATGGAAAAGGACCTTTTTGTGGGCGACTTGCTTGATGTTTACGGTCAATTCTTAAACACAAAGCAAAGGCGACTTGCCGAATATTATTACAATGAGGACCTTTCGCTTGCGGAAATCGCAGAAAACGAGGGTATTACACGGCAGGGTGTATGCGATATTCTGAGCAGGGTGAAAGCAAGGCTTTACAGCTTTGAAGAGGTCTGCGGATATTGCGAAAAATTCCTAAGGCTTAAGGAGCTTGCGGCGACAGGCAGGCTGCCGAGGGAAATAACAGAGATTATTGAAGAGCTTTAAGGGAGGGTATGCCGTTTATGGCTTTTGAAAATTTTTCCGATAAATTATCAGCCGTATTTAAAAAGCTGAGAAGCAAGGGAAAGCTCAGCGAAAGCGATGTTAAGGAAGCCATGCGTGAGGTGCGGCTTGCCCTACTTGAAGCGGATGTTAACTACAAGGTTGCCAAGGATTTTACAAATACCGTTGCCGAAAAGTGCATCGGAGCGAATGTTACCGAAAGTCTCACGGCTGTGCAAACGGTAGTAAAGATAGTAAGAGACGAGCTCACGGAGCTTATGGGCGGCCAGCAGGCAAGGCTTAAAACCTCCTCTAAGATACCGACTGTCATTATGATGTGCGGCTTACAGGGTTCCGGTAAAACCACACATTCGGCAAAGCTTGCAAAATATCTTAAGGCTAAGGGTCACAGACCGTTGCTTGTTGCCTGCGATATTTACCGTCCGGCTGCTATAGAGCAGCTGAAGGTGGTAGGCAAGGCGGTGGATACGCCGGTTTTTGAAATGGGAACGCAAAAGCCCGAAAAAATCGCCCAAGAAGCCATTAAGCACGCCAGAGATTACGGGTATGACTTTGTTATTCTCGACACCGCAGGCAGACTGCATATAGACAGTGAGCTTATGGATGAGCTTGTAAGGATAACCAAGGCGGTTGAGGTAAACGACATTCTGCTTGTTATAGATGCTATGATAGGTCAGGATGCGGTTAATGTCGCCAAGGCGTTTAACGATATTTTGGAAATTGACGGCGTTATAATAACCAAGCTTGACGGTGACACACGAGGCGGTGCGGCACTTTCGGTAAAAGCGGTAACGGGAAAGCCGATTATGTTTGCCGGTGTAGGCGAAAAGCTCGACCAGCTTGACGAATTTCATCCGGACCGTATGGCTTCAAGAATACTCGGTATGGGCGATGTGCTTTCGCTTATCGAAAGGGTCGAAAGTGAAATCGACGAGAAAAAAGCCGAGGAGGCCGCAAAAAAGCTTCAGCAAAACAAGTTCGATATGAACGATTTGCTTGAGCAGTTCAAGCAAATTAAAAAAATGGGAAGCCTTAAAAGCATTCTCTCTATGCTGCCGGGAATGGATAAGCAGCTGAGAGATGTTGATATAGACGACAGACAGCTGCTCAGAGTTGA
>CAYLQF010000104.1:0-3318 GCA_964385735.1 uncultured Ruminococcus sp.
AAAAAAGCTTAGTTATCGGTATTCACTATTACCCCGAACAGGTCGGTCGCTCTTTTCTGATTTCCCGAAAGGTGAAGATAGCCGAAGAGACATTCAAGTCCGGTTGCGGTATGATACTGAGCGGGGGTTGCGCTTTTCGGCACATTTCCGATATGAAAATTTCTTCCTCTTTTAAAAACGGAAAGCTCAGCCTCGGTTAAAAGGGACTCTATTTTTTTAAACGCCTCCGCCTGTGCGGGAGCGCAGACAAGCGCCACCGAAAATTTATGAAGCTCTCCCGAGGGGCGGTTTACCGAGGCGATATATTCTCTTACAAGAAGCTCATACACGGCATCGCCTACAAAGGCGAGCACCGAGGGGCTCAGCAAATTCACATTTTCCATTTTCCGCTTCTCCGATTAGGGTACATAATCAAATTCAACATCGTAAACACTTACTGTGTCGCCCTCTTTAACGCCCGCTCTTACAAGTGCGGCTATAATACCGCTTGAGCGCAGCACCCGCTCGAAATACTGCAGGGACTCATAATCCTCGGGGTCAACCGTATTCATAACCTCCAGCAGCCACGGGGCGTCCTCAACAAAATAAACACCGTCGCAAGCCCTGATATTAAAGCCCTGCTTCTGCTTTTGAGTATAATCGACCTCGGGCTTGGGCTCGGCAGCATAGGTTTTTATCGGCGGAAGCTTCGAAAGCGCTTCGGCAACACATTTTATAAGAGGCTGAGTGCCCTCGGCAATTGCCGCCATAACAGGGAAAAACTTATAGCCCTTACCCTCGAAATAAGCCTTAAGCTCTTCGATTTTTTCTTCCTCGCAAAGGTCGCACTTATTTGCAACGATTATTTGCGGGCGCTCCTTAAGCTCCTCACTGAAGGAGGAAAGCTCCTTATTTATGGTATTAAAATCCTCTATGGGGTCTCTGCCCTCGCTGCCCGAGGCGTCAATCACATGGAGCAGCAGTCTGCAGCGCTCGACATGGCGCAGAAACTCGTGACCTAAGCCGACGCCCTCGCCTGCGCCCTCTATAAGGCCGGGGATATCCGCCATTACAAAGGAGGCGCCCTCTGCCGCCCTTACCACGCCCAAAACGGGGGTGAGGGTTGTAAAATGATAATTCGCAATTTTCGGCTTTGCTTCGCTTACAACCGAAATGAGGGTTGATTTTCCCACATTCGGAAAGCCGATCAGTCCCACATCGGCAAGAAGCTTAAGCTCAAGAATTACATCAAGTTCCTCACCTGGGGTGCCGTTTTTGGCAAATCTCGGCACCTGACGGGTCGGGCTTGCAAAATGGGTGTTGCCCCAGCCGCCGTTGCCGCCCTTTGCCACAATCACAGGTGCATCTCCCGATATATCGGCTATTATCCTGCCGGTCTCGGCATCCTTTACAAGCGTGCCTCTCGGAACGCTTATTACAAGGTCGGGTGCCTTTTTGCCCGAGCAGCGTGCTGCGCCGCCGTTGGCGCCCGACTCGGCGCAATATTTCCTTTTATAACGGAAATCCGCAAGGGTTGAAAGGTTATCGTCTGCCTTAAGCACAATGCTGCCGCCCTTGCCGCCGTCACCGCCGTCCGGTCCGCCGGCGGCAACATATTTTTCCCTATGGAACGAAACCGCACCGTTTCCGCCGTTTCCCGCCTTTAAATGAATTTTAGCTATATCTACAAACATTTATCCTCAACTGCCTTAAATCTCTTCGTTTTCCTCAAGGTCCTCAAGCTCGCCGCACTGCTCCGAGCTTTCAAGGGCTTTTTCGTATATTTCCTGCGCTTTTTCAAGGTTTTCCTCTGCAACATATATATTTATTGCCGCAAAGCCGCCGCCGAACATAAGGCGCATACCGGTTTCGCCGTTTTCCTCATCGCAGGTATGCTCGATACCGTTTTCCGACAGCATATCGCAGAATATTTCCGCAGTTATAACATCCCCCACAGAGGCGGCAAGCACGGGATTATCGATTACTACCTCTTTAACCGCACCGTCTGCGTTTTCTTCCTCGTCTGAAATAAATTCGGCTCCGCAAACAGGGCAAAGCTCGGTATCGTCGGAGCATTCCGCAGCACAAACATGACAAAGCTTCATAAACAGCCTTCTCCCTTTATTTTTATATTTTTAGGTTACTGTGAAAAATGAAAAAAATCCGAGCAGCATCTATCCTGCCGCTCGGATTTTGCTTTAAAAATTACTGCTCAACAGCGTAGATGCTGACCTGCTTACGGTCTCTTCCTACACGCTCGAACTTTACCTTACCGTCAATAAGAGCGAAAAGGGTATCATCTGAGCCCCTGCCTACATTGTTTCCGGCGTGGATATGAGTTCCTCTCTGGCGAACTAAGATGTTACCTGCGAGAACCGACTGACCGTCTGCCCTCTTAACACCGAGACGCTTTGCTTCGCTGTCTCTTCCGTTCTTTGTTGAGCCCATTCCCTTTTTATGAGCAAACAATTGAATGTTTATCTTCAACATAATGTGATCTACACCTCCGTAATTACTCTTATTCGGTCTCCGTATTGCTCGCAAAGCCCGTTTATATGAAGCTCGAAGCCCTTAAGCACCGCCCTTGCCTCTTTCGACGGATTTGCAACGGTGAAGCTGAGATATCCGTCTCTCATTTCGGATTTACAGCTGCATTTAAGTATTTCTTCAACGGTATTCGCAGCCATAATAGCCGCCGAGGACACCGCTGCGCATACGGTTTTACCGACTATATCGTCACAGCTAACCGAGCTGTGACCCTTTAACTCGAAGCCTGAAAGGCTTTTGCCGTCAGTCTTGAATTTAACAACAGTCATTTTAGCCGATTTCGGTTATCTTAACCATTGTATAGGGCTGCCTATGACCCATTTTGCGGGCGCTGCCCTTCTTAGGCTTGTAGGTAAATACGGTTACCTTTTTGCCCTTGCCGTTCTTAACAACGGTTCCCTTTACGAAAGCATCCTTAACATAAGGCTTACCTGTCCTTAAGGTTCTGTTGCTTACGGCAACTACCTTGTCGAAGGTTACCTCATCACCTGCTTCGGCTGCGAGCTTTTCGATGTATATAACATCGCCGTTTTCCACACGATACTGCTTGCCGCCTGTTTCAATGATTGCATACATTTTCTTTACACCTACCTGATATAAACAGTCTCGCTAAAGACGGGCGCATACTCCCGAAAGAGAGTACAGCTTAACAAGCCCGCAATATGCGGCTTGAGTATTCTACCACACAAAAAGTCCATTGTCAAGCGATTTGTGCGGCAAAATACAATTATATTTTTAAGAAATTTCGAAAACAGCGGATTTTGAGCCGTCGGTCAATATTATCTGAGTGCC
>CAYLQF010000105.1:0-3270 GCA_964385735.1 uncultured Ruminococcus sp.
CAAACAAAAACAAAACTGACTCCGCTTGAAAAACGAAATCAGTTTGTTGCTTAAATTTTAATTTCTACTTCAAGTAGGCTCTTTTTGTACTGTCTGCACAATTCGGGGCAGTTCAGTTTTAGCGGTGCTCTTAATTTATAAGCAATATTATATTTTTTGATTTCCGGAATTTTATTATATCCGGTTTAAAAAGCGTTACCTGCTTTCTGTTGTTTTAGCAAGATATTCTTCATAAGCCTTATCCCATTTATCGGCATCGGCAGGCTCATAACGCACAAGCTCTACCGAAGCGGCAACAGTTTTTCTAAGCTCCGATATATCTTTTATTTCTCCGAGAGCATAAAGTGCTACGGCTATATTGCCCATAACAGTTGCCTCTGTGGGGCCTGCATAAACATCAACACCGCAAGCATCGGCGGTAAGCTTGCAAAGAAGCTTATCCTTAATTCCGCCGCCGAGCATATTTATACTGTTATATTTGCATTTTCCGAGGCCTTCGAGACTGTTGAAGGTATATTTATACTTCATTGCAAGGCTTTGATAAATACAGCGCATTATTTCGCCCCGTGTTTTCGGCACATACTGCCCTGTTTTCTTGCAGTACTCACAAACTCTTCTAGGAAGATTGCCCGCCTTTTCGAAGGAGGGATCGTCAACATTTATAAAGCATTTAAACGGCTCGCTCTCAAGCGCCTCTTTTTCGAGGGTATCGAAGCCGACCTCAACGCCCTCTCTGCGCCACTGCCTGCGAGATTCCTGAATGAGCCAAAGACCGATTATGTTTTTAAGAAATCTTGTGCGACCTCCAAAGCCGACCTCATTTGTAAAGTTTGCCTCACGGGCAGCAGCTGAGAGTATAGGAGCAGAGCTTTCTATACCGAAAAGGCTCCATGTGCCGCAGCTGATATATACAAAATCGTCATTTAAAGCGGGAGTTGCGGCTACTGCCGAAGCGGTATCGTGAGCTGCAACGGCTATAACCGGCACGCTCTCACAGCCAAGCTCCTTACAGATTTCCTCAGAAAGCATACCGTAAGCGCTGCCCGAAGGCACGATAGGCGCAAATATGTTTTTCGGTAAGCCGAGCTTAGCTATAAGGTCAAAGCTCCAATTTTTTGTTTTTGGGTCAAGAAGGTTGGTGGTTGAGGCTATACAAACCTCCTCTTTAATCTCACCCGTAAGCATATAAGCGAAAAGGTCGGGCATAAGCAAAAGCTTATCCGTTCTCTCCAGCAATTCGGGCTCGCAATATTTAAGGTACATCAGCTGATAGATTGTATTAAATCTCATACATTGCGTTCCCGTAAGCTTATAAAGCTCCTCGGAGGAAATTATTTCATTATGAACCCTTTCGGGTATACCGTCTGTTCGGGAATCTCTGTAATTTACGGGGTTGGAAAGTAATTTGCCGTTTTTATCGAGCAGTCCGAAGTCCACACCCCATGTATCAATGCCGATAGCATCAAAGCCGCCCTCGGATATGGCCTTTGTTATGCCTGCCTTTATTTCAAAAAGCAGCCTGAGCACATCCCAATACATAGTACCGCCGAGTATTACGGGGTCATTCGAAAATCTGTGAATTTCCCGCATAGATATTTTACCGTCCTCCAGAGTTGCAAGCATTGCTCTTCCGCTTGAAGCTCCAAAATCAAAGGATAAAATTTTTTTCAATTAAATAACCTCCCTGAACAGTTATTCTGTCACATATTTTATAAAATTATATCAAAAATCTTAATCAAAGTCAATTAACTGTTGTTTATAAAAGAAAATTGTGTTATGATAACCTTATAAGAGGGGTGAATAGCTTGGATATACTTATTCTTTCCTGCAATACGGGAGGCGGTCATAATACCGCTGCCCGTTCGGTAAAAAATTATTTTGAAGGCAAAGGCTGTACCTGCATAGTAGAGGACGCCCTCGCTTTTTGGTCTACGAAAACCTCAAAGCTGATTTCCGACGGGCACAGCTTTGTATACCGTAATTTACCTAAGCTTTTCGGAATTTGCTACAGGCACGAGGAGGTTCGCCCGAAGGATGCCGGAGACTCTGTGCTTTATAAAATTGTATACAACGGTTGTAAGGGCCTTGCAGCACATTTAAGAAGCCACACCTATACTGCTGTTGTTTCTACACACCCATTTGCCTCTATGATGCTTACCGAGCTTAAAAAGCGAGGCGTTCCCGTGCCGAAAGTCTACTTCATTATAACAGACTATACCTGCAGCCCCGGAGTCGAAAAGGCGGATTGCGACATTTTTTTCATACCTCACGAAAAGCTGCGCCGAGAATTTATTGACAGCGGTGTAAAGGAAGAGCGCATCATAGCCTCCGGAATACCCATAAAAGAAGAATTCCTTTCAAAAACCGAAAAAGCAAAGGCAAAGGCCCTTTTAAAGCTAAACAGCAGCCAAAGAACCGTTTTGCTTTCCTGCGGGAGCATGGGCTGCGGCCCTATAAAATACCTTGCAAAAAAGCTGCCGGAGGTTATGCCGAAGGATGTGCAGCTTGTAGTTATATGCGGTAACAACCGAAGGCTTTACAACAAGCTTGTAGGATCAGGGCCAAAAGAAGCGGTTAAAATAATAGGCTACACCTCAA
The DNA here is from genome assembly GCA_964385735.1 of uncultured Ruminococcus sp. Taxonomy (GTDB): domain Bacteria; phylum Bacillota; class Clostridia; order Oscillospirales; family Acutalibacteraceae; genus UBA737. The sequence continues at coordinate 2,599 of CAYLQF010000105.1, forward strand.
GAATGGGTCTTTATATGGATGCCGCAGAGCTTATGATAACAAAGCCAGGTGGGCTTACGGTTTCCGAAGCTGCAGCTAAAAGGCTTCCTATGATATTTATAAACGCCGTACCCGGATGTGAAACAAGAAATCTTGATTTTTTTGTTTCAAACTCCCTTGCCGATACACGGGACACGCCAGAGGAGCTGATAAAGCTCGTTTGCGATTATTTAAACGATGATAAAAAGCTTCTGAAGCTTAAAAGCAGACTTGAGCAAGAATTTAATTTAACACCGCTTAAAGCTATTTATGAAAAGATATCCGAAAGGCAATGATTTTCAGATACAATAATTATACGGTGAAGAATAAGGCGGACGGGGCTTGATAAACCTCGTCCGCCTTAAATTCGAATTAAAATTCAAGCTTTTCGGCTATATATGCTTTAAGCTCACTTATCGGAATACGAATCTGAGACATAGTATCACGGTCACGAACAGTAACGCAATTATCCTGCTCAGAGTCAAAGTCATAGGTTATGCAAAGGGGAGTTCCTATTTCGTCCTCTCTGCGATAACGCTTTCCTATAGAGCCGGCATCGTCAAAATCAACCATAAAGTCCTTTGAAAGCTCATCCTTTATTGCAAGCGCCTTTTCAGACAGCTTCTTTGAAAGAGGAAGAACAGCCGCCTTAAA
>CAYLQF010000106.1:0-3139 GCA_964385735.1 uncultured Ruminococcus sp.
TATTTATAGCATCGCATACAAGGTCTGTATTAAGCGCTTCAAGAACTGTTTTTCCGGGGAGGATTTCTGCCGCCATAGCTGCGGAATGTGTCATACCGGAGCAGCCGATGGTTTCAACAAGAGCCTCTTCGATAATTCCGTTTTTAACATTTAATGAAAGCTTGCAGGCGCCCTGTTGAGGAGCACACCAGCCCACACCGTGAGTATATGCGGAGATATCCTTTATCTCCTTTGCTTCGACCCATTTTCCCTCTTCGGGGATAGGAGCCGGACCGTGATGCGGACCCTTTGTGATGGGACACATATTTTCTACTTCTTTTGAATAAGTCATAGATTTTCTCCTTTCGTTATTTGGTCGCAAAAGCCGACCATACAAAACTATTATAGCAACATTTACCTGAAAAGGCAATATAAAATTACAAGAAAATAATGCAAAAAACGACAAAACAGACCGGTGAAAAGCTTAACGCTTCTTAACGGTCTGTTTTGTTTAATGTAAATGTGTTTTAAACAGCATCAGTTTTTAAGACTCTGCATCGGAGCGGGGATTCTGCCGCCTCTGTCAATAAAGCTTTTCGGACTTTTTGAAAGATTTATATCCATAACGGGACCGCTTCCGAGCAGACCGCCGAAATTAAGCTCGTCACCGACGGCTTTGCCTATGGCGGGTATTACTCTCACTGCGGTTGTTTTGGAATTGACCATACCGATTGCCGCTTCATCGGCAATAATAGCAGATATTACCTCCTCGGGCGTTTCTCCGGGGAGAATTATCATATCAAGGCCTACGGAGCATACAGCCGTCATTGCCTCAAGCTTTTGAATTGTGAGAGTTCCGGCTTTTGCAGCCTCAATCATACCTGCATCCTCCGAAACGGGGATGAAGGCGCCCGAAAGTCCGCCTACAGACGATGATGCCATAACGCCGCCCTTTTTAACCGCATCGTTAAGCATTGCAAGAGCTGCGGTGGTACCGTGAATTCCGCACTGCTCAAGCCCCATTTCTTCGAGTATTCTTGCGACCGAGTCACCGACTGCGGGGGTGGGAGCTAGTGAAAGATCGACTATTCCGAACGGAACACCGAGTCTTTCCGAGGCAACTGTTCCTACAAGCTGACCCATTCTTGTGATTTTAAAGGCGGTTTTCTTAATGGTTTCGGCAAGCTCGCCGAAATCTGCATTAGGGCATTTCTTAATTGCGGACTGAACAACTCCCGGACCGGAAACGCCGACATGAATAACACAGTCCGGCTCTCCGACACCGTGGAAGGCACCTGCCATAAAGGGATTATCCTCCGGAGCGTTACATAAAACCACAAGCTTTGCCGGACCTAAGCAGTTATTATCGGCTGTAAGAACAGCGGATTTTTTTACGGCGCAGCCCATCATTTTAACGGCATCCATATTTATTCCGGATTTTGTTGAGCCGATATTTACCGAGGCACAGATGCTTTGAGTTTCGTAAAGTGCCTGAGGAATAGCCTCTATAAGAGCCTTATCACCTGCCGAAAAGCCCTTATGAACAAGAGCGGAAAATCCGCCTATAAAATTTACGCCCGTTGCATCTGCCGCCCTTTGAAGCGTTTTCGCATACAAAACCGGATCGCCGCCCGAGGCCGCAACAAGCATTGCTATCGGCGTTACCGAAATTCTTTTGTTTATTATGGGAATTCCGTAATCGCTTTCGATATCACAGCCGGTTTTTACAAGGCTTCCGGCGAGACGGGTAATTTTTTCGTAAAGCTTATCGCAGGAACGGTTTATATCCGAATCTGCGCAGTCAAGCAGGGAAATTCCCATTGTTACGGTTCTTATGTCAAGGTTTTCCTGCTCGATCATATTAACCGTTTCCATTATATCGTTCAGATTAAGCATAGATTTATACCCTCTTATTTATATGCGGTGCATAGAGTTGAAAACATCCTCGTGCATAACCCTTATATCAAGCCCGAGGTCATCGCCGAGCTTTTTAAGCTCGCCTGAAAATTCCGGCATGGAAACGCTCATTTTTGATATATCGGTAAGCATTACCATTGCAAAAACATCCTTTAAGACCGATTGAGTTATATCGATTATATTTACATTTTTATCTGCACACACGGCGCTGACCTTAGATATTATTCCTACGGTATCCTTACCGACTACGGAAATGACAGTTCTCATTTTTCAATTTCTCCCTTTTCTTTTAAATGAAGCATTAAGTCGTATATCACTTTTGTTATTAAAGCGCAGAACAAGGCGGCTCCTCCGGCAATATAGAAGGGCATATAGAATATTCCCGCAACGAGCATTATAAGACCTGCAACGGCGCAGCATATCGAAACATAAAAAATGTCACACACGCCTTTACCCTCGAAAACGCTTTCTGCGATTATATTTTTTAAAAATCTTCTCAGGCAGAACAGTGCAACAACTGCAAACGGTACGCAGGGGTAGCAGGTTAGCATAACCACAGAGGCAAGATCTGCCGATCTTCCCTTTACCTCAACATACCAGGTTATACCGTATGGCAAAGCGATTGCCAAAATAGGCAGAAGCACCATACAGATATAGGTTATCACAAGTGATATTTTTGCGCCTTTTCGATAATTGTGCATACTAAACCTCCGATGAAAAGCTTTAATGCCGAGTAACATTATACAACATTGATTTACTTTTTTCAAGTAGTCGGTGAAAGTCGCAAATTATGGGTGTATATTATAGGCGAACGGTGATTCCGGATATCCGTTCATATTTTAAAGGTTCTTTAAGGAGGAAAAACGGCAGTGAAAAAGAGTACCTGCCAAAAGCTCAGGGAGGAGGTATCGGCGTTGCTTGAAGCAAAGCTGTCGCAGCGGGAAGCAGAGGAGCTGAGAAAAGAGGGCTTTGAGCTTAAAAAGCCCACAAGAACAGCCGCAATAGCGATTGCACTTTACAAAAAAGCCGCCGCCGGTGACCTTTCCGCCGTTAAAGAACTGCGGAGTATGCTTTGTGAGGGTGCTTCTCCCGAAATGGGACGAGGGGTGACAATAATAGATGATATCGAAAATTAGACTTTCCTCTGTAATCGGAGGAGGCTACACCTCGTTTTGGAATTCGAAAAGAAGATATCGAATTTTAAAGGGCGGAAAGGCGTCAAAGAAGAGCACAACCACAGCTC
>CAYLQF010000107.1:0-2919 GCA_964385735.1 uncultured Ruminococcus sp.
CGCCTGCCCATTTACAGGTTTTATCATCTTTAAAAATCCGATCGCAATAATCTGAGCCTGCATACGCGGAAGAATAATATTTACCGCAATTTCGGCATTTTGAAATGTGCATATTCTGTTCCGCAACATACAGCATTTCAATAAAAATCAAGTCCTTTATTCTTTCAACAGTATAAATATCCACTATTTCCGGCTTTGTTCGCTTTCCCGATAAAACCTTTCTGCAAATCGGATAGCTCTCGGAATTTCCACCGCATTTTTCCGCAATTTCGGAATAAGCAAGCAATTTGATATTGTGAATTTTCTTTTTACACAACTTTTGCAAAAACAAATTTGCCAATTCCTCAGCTTCCTTGTCTTGCTTTTCAACTATTCCGGCAGATATAAAATCTTCCCATTCTCCGCAAGCAATTTTGCAAGTAAAGTTACCAAGTATATCAGACATATCGCCTGTTTTTGTTTGTATCTGTACGGTATGTTTTTTTAAAATAAGATTAAAGCTCATATTAACCTCCATTTTATCAAGGATTAAAAATATTTATTACAAATCCCTTGACAACTTTTCTTGAATGTGTTACAATTAAACCACATTCAAGAAATTATTTATTTTAATTTTTAATTTCTTTAATCATTATATCGCAGATATTGGCCAATGTCAAGATAAATTTAAAATTGAATAGCTTGCACGGTAAGTTATACAATGCAGTGAGCGCCACGACTTCCCTTTTGGGAACGAGCGATTTAACTGCTTGCAAATACAAGGTTATGGTCGAGCAGGATCGGGGCTTAGGAAATGTAACCGAAGGCAAGTGCAAAAAATTATGGAGGATTTAATTATTATGAAAAACTTAAAAATAATTTTTCGCATACTGTTTGAACATATAATCCTTCGTTTATCCGATAATCGCGGTTCGGCACCAATGCCGGATTTCGGTAAATTTTACAGAAATGAAAACGGAATACTTTTTTATGAAAACGAAAACAAAATTTTTAAAATCACATCTCGCTATATAGAAAAAGTTAAGGATGATGTACCAACCTTAAGCGAAAGGATTACAAAGCTTATAAACAGTGAATTGATACGATAAAATTTGTCTGGATATCGGCAGTGTTATATGGTATAATCAAATTAAAGCATTTACACAGCCGTTTCCTGACGGAAAGGAGTTAAAATGGTAAAAAAAGAAACGGTATATTTGACAGGCTTGTATTTGCGTCTGTCAAAAGAAGATAAAATGCAAAACAACGAAAGTATGAGTATATCCAATCAGCGAAAACTTACGGTAAGGTTTGCAAAAGACAACAAGCTTATAGTCGTGGAAATCTATGTAGATGACGGCTATTCGGGAGTTAACTTTGACAACAGACCGGCATTTAAGCAAATGATACGAGATCTCGAAACCGGGAAAATAAACTGTGTTGTTGTAAAGGATATGTCAAGACTCGGCAGAGATGATGTTGAATCAAACAGGTATTACGAAGATGTATTTTTAGCCAATAACTACAGGTTCATAGCCATCGACGATAATGTTGACACACTAAGAGGATACGAACAGCACGCAACTTTTAAAAATATGTTCAATGCATTCTATCCGAGAGATATATCAGCAAAATCACATTCAGCATATAAGGCACTTGCATTAAACGGCGATCACGTCGGCAAACCGCCTTACGGTCTGAAGAAAGATCCCGAAAACAGATTTCATCTCATTGCCGATGATGAAGCCGCAAATGTTGTCAGGCATATATTCGATCTGGCGCTTCAAGGTCATTCGAGAAAACGCATTGCGAGAATACTGCGTGACGAAAAAATTCTGTGTCCCGCCGCTTATGCGAAAATGAACGGTTGCGTAAGATATGAGAAGTATTTAAGCATATACGATAACGATTGTATGTGGTGCGACAAAACAGTTGGCGAAATGCTGACATCTGAATTTTACATCGGAAGTAATGTCGGAAATACCTCCCGCAGGTCTTTTAAAACAGGGAAATGCACAAAAATTCCTCGTGATGAATGGATAATCGTACCCGACAGACACGAAGCAATTATCTCAAAAGAAGTGTTTTACAGGGTGCAGGAACTTATAAAAAGCCGCAAACGAGGAACGAAAATGGAAACCGTTCAGATATTCAGCGGGGTTATAAAGTGTAAGGATTGTTCAAGAGCAATGAATTATGCGGGAGGCAAAACGCCGATATACAACTGTGGAACATATCGAAATAAAGGAAAAGAATATTGTTCCTCGCACTACATTCGTTACGAAGATGTTTATAACTGCGTTCTGTATGATATTCACGAAAAGACCTTGATGCTGCAAAGAGATAAAAACAAGTTTTATCAATCGGCATTAAAGCATAACGAGAAAAAGATACAGGAAGAAACAAAATATCAGCATACGAAGTTAAAGGAACTTAAAAAACGTTCGGCAGAGCTTGATGTTTTAATTCAAAAGACATACGAAAATTCGGTACTTGGGACATTATCACAGGAACGAATGGCAATGTTCCTTGCCAAATATGAAGATGAGCAAGCCGATGTTAAGAAAGCTATAGATGAAATAACCGCACAACTTCAAAGCTATAAGCAAACGCAAGAGGACGCAAGAGATTTCACGGCATTGATAGAAAAATATATCGGCATCAAAGAATTAACCGCCGAAATCGTAATTGAATTGATTGACAAAATCGAAATAGGAGAAAAATACATCATAGACGGCAAAACCTATCAAGATATAGATATTACCTATAGGTTCGTGGGAAATATCGCCGCATAAAAAGATTAAACAGTATAAATGGACAGGGCATCGTTAGAAGAGGCGAAAGTCCCTTCAGCCGCACCAACTTCATTAGGCTTATAGGATTTTTCCTATAAGCCTTTTGTATTGCGGTTGCAACGCACATTCAAGGTTCGGATGTATG
>CAYLQF010000108.1:0-2878 GCA_964385735.1 uncultured Ruminococcus sp.
TGGCTTTCGGTCTTAAGCTCAGAAAGACATCCAAGGATGAGATTAAGCGCCGTGTTGAGGAGGCTGCAAGAATTCTTGATATTGAGCATCTTCTCGAGCGTAAGCCAAAGGCTCTTTCCGGCGGTCAGCGTCAGCGTGTTGCGCTCGGTCGTGCTATAGTTCGTGAGCCTAAGGTATTCTTACTTGATGAGCCTCTTTCAAACCTTGATGCAAAGCTTCGTGCGCAGATGCGTACCGAAATTTCAAAGCTTCATCAGAGACTTGGTACAACATTTATTTATGTTACACACGATCAGACCGAGGCTATGACTATGGGTACCCGTATCGTCGTTATGAAGAGTGGTCTTATCCAGCAGGTTGATACACCACAGAACCTTTATCTCTATCCCTGCAACCTTTTCGTTGCCGGATTTATCGGTTCTCCTCAAATGAACTTTATCGAGGCTGTACTTTTAAAGGAAGGCAATAATTATTTTGTGGAGTTCGGCTCGGAGGATACTAAGACAAGGGCCGGCGTTAAGTATAAAATTAAGCTTCCGGAGTCAAAGAACAAAGATAATTGCCTTGATGAATATGTCGGTAAGGAGCTTATTATGGGTATTCGTCCCGAGGATGTTCACGATGAGCCCGAGCTTATCGCTGCTAATCCGGATGGTGTCATAGAAGCCGATGTTGAGGTAACCGAGCTAATGGGTGCCGAAACATACCTTTATATGAACTGCGAAAATCAGTCAATAAATGCTCGTGTTGCTCCTGAATCAACCGCAAAACCGGGAGATAGAATTAAGATAGCTATTGAAACTGCTAAGATTCATCTTTTTGATAAGGACACAGAGCTTACAATTACAAACTGATAATTTCTCTGTAAAATATTTTCTTAAATGTGACCTAAAGCCCGCACCGAAATGTGCGGGCTTTGAATTGCGATTTGAATCGACATAACGATTTGGCAGGAAAACAAAATCTTAGATTGACACAGGTTTTATTAAATGTTAAAATAAGTATATAGGAGGTATTGCTATATGAGTAAAATAATTACCGTTTCAAGGCAGTTCGGCAGCGGAGGAAGAGAGCTTGGAAGACGACTTGCAGAAGAGCTTGGAATTGAGTATTACGACAAGGAAATAGTTGCTGAAATAGCTGAGCATACGGCCTTATCAGAGGATTATGTTAAGGAAATAATTGAATGCACACCGCATAATCTTTATCCTATTACCGTCGGTCATAGCTTTGCTTACCTTGAAAGTCCCGCATTTCAGAATACACAGTCGGTTTATAAGGCACAAAAGGAAATAATCTTATCTCTTGCCGAAAAATCTGATTGTGTAATAGTCGGCAGGTGTGCGGATTTTATACTCAGAGATAAAAATCCTTATAAAATATTCGTCTATGCTGATATAACCAGCAGGATGGAGCGATGTCGTAGCCGCAGCACTAAGGCTGAGGAATACGACGATAAGGCTCTTAAAAAAATGATAAATAAAATTGATAAAAACCGTAGATCTTATTATGAATTCTATACCGGTAATAAATGGGACGATATTTCAAATTATAATATGTGCATTAACACTACCGGTACTGATATTAAAGAATTTGTTTCTGCTATCGCAAAAATGTTCGGTTGAAAAATTTAAGCTTCGGAGGAAAGAATATGTCGGTTTTAGTAACAGGAGGCGCAGGCTATATAGGAAGCCATACTTGCGTTGAGATGTTGAAGGCAGGTTATGATGTTGTTGTAATAGATAATCTTGATAACAGCTCGGCAAAATCGCTTGAGAGAGTTGAAAAAATAACAGGTAAATCAATTAAATTTTATAAAAACGATGTTCGTGATAAGGCAGCACTGCGAAAAATTTTCAGTGAGAACAATATTGAATCGGTAATCCATTTTGCCGGTCTCAAGGCAGTAGGGGAATCTGTCAAAAAACCGATAATGTATTATTCGAACAATCTCGAAAGCACTTTGTCACTCATTGAAGTTATGACGGAATTTAATGTTAAAAAAATAGTATTTTCCTCCTCGGCTACAGTTTACGGTGTTGCAAAAACGATGCCGCTTGTTGAGGGTATGCCGATAGGTGCAATAAATCCGTATGGCAGAACAAAATTATTTATTGAAGATATTTTAAGAGACCTTTATATTGCTGATAATGATTGGTGTATAGCACTTCTCAGATACTTTAACCCTATAGGTGCTCATAAATCCGGTACAATTGGTGAGGACCCTAAGGGAATACCTAACAACCTTATGCCTTACATTTCTCAGGTTGCTGTCGGCAAGCTTGAAATGCTGCATGTTTTCGGCAATGATTACAATACCGTTGACGGCACCGGCGTAAGAGACTATATTCATGTTGTTGACCTTGCCGTTGGTCATGTTAAGGCTGTGGCTTGGGCAATGAAGAATAAAGGCTGTGAGGAAATAAATCTCGGTACCGGTAACGGAACAAGTGTTTTACAGCTTAGAGATGCTTTTGTTAAAGCCTCAGGCGTAGAAATACCCTATGTTATCGATCCACGCCGCCCAGGTGATCCTGATGAGGTTTATGCCGATGCTTCAAAGGCTAAAAGCTTGCTTGGCTGGGAAGCCAAGCATAGTGTTGATGAAATGTGTGAGGATACATGGCGTTGGCAGAAAAACAATCCAAACGGTTATGATGATTGATTAAAGGTAACAGGGCATACAGTAATGCCCTGTTAATATCCGCCTGTGGCGCAGCTGGATAACGCAGCAGATTCCGATTCTGAAGAACGGGGGTTCGAATCCCTTCAGGCGGGCCAAAAGACCCAAAGACTTTTGACTTTGGGTCTTTCAGACTGTCTACAAAGTCCCGAAAGGGGCTTTGTTTTTTTGTAAAAAGAGATGAAAAGAGGAAAG
>CAYLQF010000109.1:0-2799 GCA_964385735.1 uncultured Ruminococcus sp.
AAAGAAAAAAGCAGACTTTCTCTCGTTTAGAAAATCTGCTTTGTCGACAGTCTGAGGCACTCGTGTATTACACGAGTGCCTATTTTTAAGTGAAAATGGTAAAAATCAAATTAACTGCTATGCAGGCGACTGTTCCGAGCATTGTCGGTATGAAAAATGCCGCAAGTACTGTTTTAAGGCTGCCTGTTTCCTTTTTTATAGTCAGAAGAGTAGTTGAGCAAGGCCAGTGCATTAGTGAAAAAAGTATCACGCAGGCAGCGGTTTTTGCTGTCCAACCGTTTGCAATAAAAATGCTTTGCATTTCTCTGATTCCAACTGACTCATTTAAGGCTGTTCCTCCGGTATATATCATTGCAACTAAAGGAAGTACTATTTCATTTGCCGGAAATCCTAAAATAAACGCTAACAAAACAGCGCCGTCAAAGCCTAGTAGCTTGCCGGCTGGGTCAAGAAATTCGGCAAAAAAATTTAGATAATTTCCACTTTTTGTGTAAAGATTTGAAAGTAACCAAATAATCAAGCCTGCCGGTGCCGCAACTGCGATTGCTCTTCCGAGTGTAAAAATTATTCTATCCATAATGCTGCGTACTATAACCTGCCAAAATTGTGGTTTTCGGTATGAAGGCAGCTCAAGTATATATGATGACTTTTTACCACGATAAATTGTCTTTGAAAGCAAAAATGTTACAGTGAAGGTTGTAAATATTCCGATGAGTATAATTAAAGTAAGTATAAATGCGCAGTAGATGGATTTTTGCCACGCTGTGCCTATAGCTAAAAACATTGTAATAAGCGCTATTATGCCTGGAAATCTTCCGTTGCAGGGAACGAGTGAATTAGTGAGAATAGCAAGCTTTTTTTCTCGCTCGGAATCAATAATTCTGCACCCTGTAACAGCAACGGCATTACAGCCTAAGCCCATACACATTGTCAGCGCCTGCTTGCCGCAGGCATTACATTTTGAAAACGGTTTATCAAGATTATAAGCTATTCTCGGTAGAAAGCCGCTGTCTTCAATAAGTGTAAACAGCGGAAAAAATATAGCCATAGGCGGAAGCATAACAGAAATAACGCAAAAAGTGGTATGAAGAATTCCGTCAACCGTCATTGAGATTAAGCTTGAGCTGATATCTATCTTTAAAAATGCATTTTTTATTAAAAGCTCTGCTTGTGAAAAAAGCTTCGCTAAGAGCTGAGAAGGATAATTTGAAGCAGTTATTGTAAGCCAAAAGATAAACACAAGCAACAAAAGCATTAAAGGATATCCGAACAGCCTTGAGGTTACTATTGAATCTATTTTTTTATCAACGGCTGTTAATATCGTTTCTTTAACATAAATGGCTTCTTTGCATACTTCCCCTGCCCTACGAACGCTATCATATGCCACTTCTCTTTCGGCTTCAATGTGAGAAATTCCCTTTTGTTTAAGGTATGCCCTTCCGAGCTCAACTGAGCTAATCAACTGTTGCTTTTCTTCGTCGTTTCTTGCTATGTTATCAATCAATTCAATTTTTCGTTTATTATTTGCAGTTAAGAGATTTATCCCCGCCCAATGTGCAAATTTTGAGTTATCATTTATATTTAATACATTATAGCTAATAACTGCCGCAGCATTTTCTATAGCTTGTGAATATACTGCTTTATATTTACCTTCGGAGCGGTTTTCGTCAAAAACGGTATCAAGTGCGTCGACAAGCTTTTTCAGCTCTCGTTTTTTGTGAGCAGTAACGGCTATTACGGGTATTTGCAGTCTTTCCTCTATTTTTTTAACATCAATCATAATTCCCTTTTTAGCTGCTTCATCCATAAGATTTATACATAAAATTACCCTATTTGCTACCTCAAGTATTTGTAAAACCAAATTCATATTTTGCTCAAGCCTTGTAGCGTCGCAAACTACTATGACGGCCTCGGGCCTTGAAAAGCATAAGTAATTAGCGGCTACGCTTTCTTCCTGTGAATGTGGAATTAAGGAATATGCTCCTGGTATATCAACAAGCTTGTAGGAATGTTTCTCACTTTGAAATTCACCGACTGCATTTGTAACAGTTTTTCCGGACCAATTACCTGTATGCTGCTTCATGCCTGTCAATCCGTTAAATACTGTACTTTTGCCTACATTCGGATTTCCCGCCAAAGCAACGGTTATACTTTTATTTTTATCGTCAGTTGCTTTTAACAGCATCATCAAAATCAGTCCTTTTGACAAGAATTTTTTTACCGTCCTTTTTCCTAATTGCAAGTACGGTGTTTTTAATTATAAAAGCAGCAGGGTCACCCAAGGGACTCTCCCCTGTCTTTTCGATTATAGCCCCATTAACTAATCCTAAATCCCATAATCTGCGTCTTATGGTCTCCTCAAGATGTATTTCTATTATATATGCTCTATCACCCGTTTTAAGCTCGTTAAGTGTCTGGATATCGCTCATAAGCATCACCCTTATATACTATTTTTCTAAATGCTTTTATGTTACTTAAATTGAGGAAAGCATTAAATGAGTAAAGCGTAAAAGAAGCAATTTTTCAATTCAAATTCAGCTAATTTTTTCAAGCTTTTATTCAAAAAACTCTTGACAAATTCCATACTTATGATATAATAGTCAATGCGCTATGGTGGATGTAGCTTAGTTGGTTAAAGCGCCAGTTTGTGGCACTGGAGACCGTGGGTTCGAATCCCATCTTCCACCCCATACTTTGTCTTGGCGGTCATCGGGAAAGCCAAGACAAATTTTTTAAGCGCTTAGATTAAATATTGGGGTGTCGTCAAGCGGTAAGACACAGCACTTTGACTGCTGCATT
>CAYLQF010000110.1:0-2797 GCA_964385735.1 uncultured Ruminococcus sp.
GTAGGAGCTACGGGAGCAGGTAAGACAACAATTACAAATCTTATAAACCGATTTTATGATATTGCCGACGGCAAGATCCGCTATGACGGCATAAATATAAATAAAATAAAGAAATCGGATCTTCGCCGTTCGCTCGGTATCGTTTTGCAGGAAACCAACCTGTTTACGGGGACGGTTATGGAAAACATCCGCTACGGGAATCTTGAAGCAACGGATGATGAATGTATAGCCGCAGCAAGGCTTGCCGGTGCGGACGATTTCATTTCCCGCCTGCCTGACGGCTATAACACCGAGCTTTCGAATAACGGTTCAAATCTCTCTCAGGGTCAAAGGCAGTTAATAGCAATAGCAAGAGCTGCTGTTGCCGACCCGCCTGTTATGATACTCGACGAGGCGACCTCCTCCATAGATACCAGAACCGAGGCTATCGTTCAGCGTGGTATGGATAAGCTTATGGAGGGCAGAACGGTATTTGTTATTGCTCACAGACTTTCAACGGTTAAAAATTCCGATGTTATTATGGTGCTTGACCACGGCAGAATAATAGAGCGTGGCAGCCACAATGACCTTATAGCTCAGCACGGAACCTATTATCAGCTTTACACAGGAGCCTTTGAGCTTGAATAAACTATTTTGCGCCATTACAGTTAACAAAACTGTAATGGCGTTTTTGTGTCTTTGTTGAGCCTATGTTTTATGTTCATTTTCAGTATTAGGGCAAAATTTCCTATAGATGTATATTGTGATATAGTATAATATGTTAAATTTGATGTTTTATTTCATAATATCAAGCGGATTTTAATGTGAAAAATTGACTAAATCACAACAATAAGTTAATAAAATATGTTTAAATCTTATATATTTTAGTTGACTGTACAGGGAAACTATGTTATGATACCAATAGTGAACTATAGTATTGAAATATTTTGCTTTTATCGTTTTTAAGTTGTTGTGGAGAGGCATTAAAATTATTTTATAATGTTAGAAATAATGTTACATTGTGGAAGTTGAAATATCCAAGAAATTATTCTGTTTTACCTCAGGTATGCGATATGCTCGAAACAGAGTTTAAGGGGGATTGTTGTGAATAATGAAAAGCAAGTACGGAAAAAGATTTTAACGAAACTGCCTAAATTCCGCTTTTATGTTGTTGTTTCTTTTTTTATGGCGCTGTTAATACAGCTTGTAAGTTTGATACCGCCTGTTTTAATGAAGAATATAGTTGATATTTACATACCGCAAAAACAACTTTCAAAAACACTGTCATTTATAGTTTTGTTCATTTTCATTCCTGTGTTTATAACTGTATTTTCAACAATTTATAATTATATTTTGAATATTGTTGGAAGAAAAATGGGATATATTCTTATGCAAAATGGCTTTGAAAAGCTTGTATATAAAAAATGCCTTATTATGATAGTCATAATTCTGCACAAACTGCGTCATATTGCAAGAGTGAGGCAGTGGGGTATGTTGTTTTTTGGATTTTTGATATTCCTCAACTTGCTGCGGGTGTTTTAGGCGGAATTGTTGTTTTCTTTTTGATAGCGCAAATAAATCTTTATATAGCGTTGGGCTTGCTTTTATATATACCCTTTAACATTATACCGAGTAAATTTTTTTCAAAAATAATTGAGAAAAACGTGAAAAAGATAGTTGAAAACAATGCTGAAACTTCACAAATAATAAATGATACATTCAGAGGCATCCGCTTCGTAAAATCAATGCTTCTTGAAAAACTCAGAATAAACGAACTTAAAAGGGTCAATGAAAGCACTGTTAAAATATGGAGCAAAACTTCGGCTGTTGATAATATGAACGGGATATGGGCAAATCAGTTTGCGGATACTCTTTTTACCGGCACTGTCTTTTCGGTTTCGGCGGTTTTGATAATAAAGGGGCGTTTGAGTCTCGGTGTGCTTTTGCTCATATTGAATTATATGCCGAAATTTTTTTCTGCCGTAAAAGCAATATCCAACACAAATTTGAATTTTAATAAAAAGCTTGGGGAGTACGATAAATTTTTCAGCTTTTTACTTCTGGACGATGAACGCACGGAAGATAAAGGAAAACTCGACTTTTCTTTTAAAAACAACATAGAATTTAAAAATGTCTGCTTTTCTTATACAAAGGAAAGAGGAAATGTTTTAAATGGGTTAACACTCAGCATTCCCTGCAACAAATGGATCGGAATAATAGGAAGCAGCGGAGCCGGAAAAACAACAGTGTTTGATTTGCTGCTTAAGTTTTATGAAGGGTATACCGGTGAAATAACCGTTGATGGGGTCAGTATTGACGGTATAAGCGCAAGTGATATCAGGAAGAATATAACAAAGGTTTCTCAGGACCTTTTTCTCTTTCCGGGAACAGTCAGAGGTAATATGTTGATGATAAAACCGTCTGCCGATGATTCGCAGCTGTATGAAATCATCGATAAAGTGGGACTTGCTGATTTTGTAGGCCGATTACCAAACGGTATAGATACCGATATCGGGGAGGACGGAATTCAAATATCCGGCGGCGAAAAACAACGGCTGTGCTTAGCTCAGGGATTACTTAGAAATAGCAAACTGCTTTTGCTTGACGAGGTTACCGCAAATGTTGATACATTATCCGAACAGAGTATAAAGGAAACTGTTTTTAATCTTATGAAAGAAACGGATATAACGGTTGTTTCAATTTCACACAGACTTAGTTTTCTTGATAAAACGGATAATATTTTTGTTATGGAAAAAGGCGTAGTTGTTGACACTGGTGTGTACTCCGATTTAATGAAAAATAATAAGCTGTTTACAAC
>CAYLQF010000111.1:0-2736 GCA_964385735.1 uncultured Ruminococcus sp.
GGCTCCGAAGATTTTCAATGTCAACTGGTTCCGTACCGATGACGAGGGTAATTTCGTATGGCCCGGCTTCGGTGATAATATGCGTGTTCTCAATTGGATAATCGATCGCTGTGAGGGCAAGGCAGACGCAACCGAAACAGCCATTGGCTATGTTCCGAAGCCCGAGGATATCGACCTTACCGACCTTGATATGGATATGGATACCTTAAAATCCATCCTTAAGGTTGACAAGGATGTTTGGGAAAAAGAGGCTGCCGAAATCGAAGAGCATTATAAGAAGTTCGGCGACAAGCTCCCCGAGGAGCTTAGAGCTCAGCTTGAAGCTCTCAAGGCAAACCTCGCAAAAATGTAAAAATTTTCAAGGCTCTCGGCCGTTCGTGCCGAGAGCCTTTTTTATAGGTCGTATAATCTAAAGTGAAAAAGAAGAAACACCCCGTCGCAGCTTGTGTGCGACGGGGTGAAATTATAGCAGGCTTATTTATTTAAATTTTCTTTATTCTTGCTTTTAACCTGAGCCTGAACCGAAATCGGAAGCCCGAAAAGATTGATAAAGCCGGCAGAATCCTTTTGATTGTAAACATGGTCTTCACCGAAGGTTGCTATTTCCTCAGAATAAAGCGACCAATCGCTCCAAGCGCCTGCTTTTATCATATTGCCCTTATAAAGCTTGATTTTAACCTTGCCGGTAACATATTCCTGCGTTTTATCGACAAAGGCCGAAAGAGCCTCTCTTAAGGGAGTGTACCACTGACCGTTATATACAAGGTCCGCAAAGGTAACCGAAAGCTCCTGCTTTTTATGCATAGTCATTTTATCAAGACAGAGGGTTTCAAGATAGTTATGTGCAAAATAAAGGATTGCTCCTCCCGGAGTTTCATAAACTCCCCTGCATTTCATTCCCACGAGCCTGTTTTCAACAATATCTATAAGACCTATACCGTTTGCGCCACCGAGCTCATTCAGCTTTAATATGATATTTTTTGCCGACATTTTTTCGCCGTCTATCGCTACGGGTCTGCCCTTTTCAAAATCAAGTGTAACATAAGTGGGCTCATCGGGCGCATCGATAGGCGAAACTCCCATTTCAAGGAAGCCCTCCTTCTCATAAAGCGGCTCATTGCCGACATCCTCAAGGTCAAGACCCTCATGAGACAAATGCCACATATTTTTATCCTTTGAATAGTTTGTTTCTCTGTTTATCTTGAGCGGAATATTATGTGCCTCGGCATATTCAATTTCCTCATCCCTTGACTTAATATCCCATTCTCTCCAAGGAGCGATTATTTTGACATTCGGTGCAAAGGCCTTTATGGCAAGCTCAAAGCGCACCTGATCGTTGCCCTTTCCCGTGCAACCGTGACAAATGGCATCTGCTCCCTCTTGAATGGCTATCTCGGCAAGCCTTTTTGCTATAATCGGCCTTGCAAGCGCCGTTCCGAGCATATAGTCCTCGTATTTTGCACCCGCCATAACGGTCGGAATAACGATATCGTCAACAAACTCCTCGGTTAAATCCTCGATATATAGCTTTGAAGCTCCCGACTTTAAAGCCTTCTCCTCCAGTCCTTCAAGCTCATCGGCCTGACCCACATTACCGGAAACGGCAACTATTTCGGGATTGTTGTAGTTTTCCTTAAGCCAAGGGATAATTATTGATGTGTCAAGTCCGCCCGAATAGGCGAGAACTATTTTTTTAATATCCGAATTTTGCATATTTATACCTCCAAAATGAAATAAACAATCTTTTCCTTTGCATAAGTATAGCATATAATGAATAAATATGCAAGCCTTTTTTGAAAATATTTTAAAATATTATAAGCTTATATTCCGAGCCTGACTATACAGCCTGTGTCTAATATGCTTGCGTTAAGCTTAGGGCAGCTTTACCGCTCTTAATCAGGAAGACATACTACAACAAGTAGTTTTTTAAATTTAATATAACATTTTTTACTTTATTTTTCAAGTCATATATGAAACACCGCTATTCGGAAAAATAAAATGCCGCTACAGACGCATTTAAGGCGGAAGCCTTGCTTATTTTTGAAAAAATTTAAAATTTTTTGTATTTTATATTATTTTTTTATTGACTGCGGCTTATTTTTGCAGTAAAATTTCTTTTGAAAAAATTTTACGGAGGTAGTATGTATGTTTAAATCCGCTTATTTAAACAATGTTTACGCTGCCGCAGAAAAGCGCAGTGCAAACGAGCCTGAATTTTTACAGGCTGTAAAAGAGGTTCTCGAATCGCTTGAGCCGGTTGTTGCGGTAAATCCCGATATAGAAAAGAACGGCGTTTTAGAGCGCTTGGTTGAGCCGGAGCGCCAAATATTTTTCCGTGTTCCGTGGGTAGACGATAACGGCAAGGTACAGGTAAACAGAGGCTACAGAGTTCAGTTCAACTCGGCAATAGGTCCCTATAAGGGCGGTATAAGACTTCACCCGTCGGTAAATGCATCGGTTATCAAATTCTTGGGCTTTGAACAGATATTCAAGAACAGCCTTACCGGTCTCCCGATAGGCGGCGGCAAGGGTGGCTCGGATTTTGATCCTAAGGGCAAATCGGATATGGAAGTTATGCGCTTCTGCCAGAGCTTTATGACAGAGCTTTCAAAGCATATCGGCGCCGACACCGATGTTCCCGCAGGCGATATCGGCACGGGAGCAAGAGAAATCGGTTATATGTTCGGTCAGTATAAAAGGCTTAGAAATGAATTTGTCGGTGTGCTTACCGGTAAG
>CAYLQF010000112.1:0-2726 GCA_964385735.1 uncultured Ruminococcus sp.
TGATTTACCGACGGTAAAAAAAGCAACTGAGAAAAAGCAACCGATGCTCTGTGAATGCCAAGCATCGGTTGCTTTGATGTTTTTGAAATTTTTATAGCCGTGCCTATATTATTGAAGCTTGAAAGCATCAATGTGATCTTACCTGATATTTAAACTCAAAGTTTTCATCAGTTGAGCAAAGCAGAATAATACCCTCGATAAAAGCTATAATTGAGGGGATGCCGGTCCAACAGAATAATATATACATTACACCGGCAGCAACCCTGCCAAGATAAAATTTATGTATTCCTATACCGCCGAGCAATAGTGCAAGTACACCTGCTACGATTTTATTTTTGACAGGCCAAAACTGTCTCGGGTCGGAATATGATACTTGTGGAGCTGCACTGTTTTGAACCACAATTACAGGCTGCTGCTGAGCATTCTGTGCTGCAGCTGCCGGCTTAACGGAAGTACCGCAATATTGACAAGTTGTAGCACCGTTTTGAAGTGGTGCGCCGCACTGAGGACATAAATTATCCATAAAAATACCACCTTTAATTCGTTTAGCAACAGTATATCATATATTATGCCGCTTTTCAAGGTTTTTTTATTGATATTTGAAATTTTTTGTTGACAGGTAATGTAACATTATGATATCATTAAAGCAAAGTATAGGGGGTAATTTGAATGGCTATAGCCGATGTAATTAAATTTGATTCTTCAGCAGATATTTTTGCGTGGAAATTCCCGAATTCCGAGCTTGCAACATGGTCGCAGCTTATAGTAAATGAATCGCAAGAAGCAATTCTCTTCAAAAACGGTCAAATCACCGATGTTTTCGGTCCTGGAAGATATGTTTTATCGACTGACAATATTCCGATATTGCAAAAATTTATCAATCTTCCTTTCGGAAAAAAATCTCCTTTTTCCGCAGAAGTGTGGTTTATAAATAAAGCATTTTCGCTTGATATAAAATGGGGCACCGTTTCTCCGATACAGATACAGGATCCTAAATATCATGTTTTTATTCCGATAAGGGCATTTGGTCAGTTCGGTATACAAATTTCAGATTCAAAGAGATTTCTTGTTAAGCTTGTGGGAACAATGAAATTCTTTAATCGCAACACTCTTACTGAATATTTTAAAGGTCTTTACATAACAAGGGTTAAGGACAATATTTCTTCAAGCTTGGTTAATTCTAAAATATCTGTTCTTGAAATAAATGCTCATTTAAACGAAATTTCAGATTCTCTGAACAATCACCTTAAAGGCGTGCTCGCCGATTACGGAATAGAGCTTGTCTCTTTCTATGTTAACGACATAAATGTTCCCGAAAACGATCCTGCCGTAAAGCAGTTGAAATCGGCGCTTGCAAAGAAGGCCGAGATGGATATTATAGGTTACGATTATCAGCAGGAAAGAACCTTCGATACACTTGAAACCGCTGCCGACAATAAAGGTACAGCAGGCGCAGTTATGGGCTCCGGAATAGGTCTCGGTATGGGCTTCGGTGTAGGTGGCGCAATCGGTAATAAAGCAAAGCAGATGCAATCCTCCTTCGAAGAGAAAACAGTAAAGTGCGCAAATTGCGGAAAAGATATACCCGAGAGGGTGAAATTTTGTCCCGAATGTGGAGCGGATGTCTCTGCGGTAGATGCTATGATAACCTGCTCGGCTTGCGGCAGCAAATATAAGGCAGGAACAAAGTTCTGCCCCGAATGCGGTGATAAATATAATCCCTGTCCAAGCTGCAAGGCAGATGTTCCTGCAGATGCGGCACAGTGTCCTAAGTGCGGTGCAAAAATGCCTATGCCGTGTCCTAAATGCGGTGCCTTAATAAGCGGCGATTCAAAGTTCTGCTCAGAATGCGGTGCAACCCTTGGGCAAAAATGCACAGGCTGCGGTGCCGAATTATCTGCGAATGCTAAATTTTGTCCCGAATGCGGAATGAAGCTCGAATAATACGAGGGGGTCTATAATATGAGAAACAGAAGTATAACATATGTATGCGGTTTGGTAGCCGCTCTTGCTACCGCTGCCGTATTTATTCTTTCTTGTGACAGTATTTTTGAAATTCCTATCTGTTGGGTTGCGCTTATTTTTTCAGTTTTGTCGGAAGTGGTGACAACCGTAGCCTTTGCTTCTGCTAACGGAAGACCGCATAGGGTAGCAGGTGCTGTCATTTCATTGCTTCAAACTGTTTTGACAATACTGATTTCTGTTGTATTCATCAATTCTTTTGCACTTAAGCTTATGCTTAAAACCTTTATAGGAATTTATGTTGTTACCTTTGCGGTTGTGATTATAGCGATTATAGTGGCCTATCATGTATCGGATAATACCGATGAAAGGAAAGCAGGGCTAAGTGCTTCTAAGGGCTCACTCCTTCGTTGTCGGGTGCTTGTTCAAGCCACTATGAATTCCGAAGTGGGCAAAAAGCATTATGAACAGCTAAAAAAGCTTGATGAGAATATACGCTTTATGGATGACGGCGTTCAAAGTCCTATCGATGAAAACCTCTTTCTTCAGCTGCAAGCTCTTTCTGAAGGCTGTAGGTCGGAGGAATTTGATTTTGAAGCTTCTTTAAACCGCATAAATGATACGATAAATCAAAGGAATTTTGTTGTTAAAAGTAATAAATCGCTTAAATAAAATTACAGCTTCAATTAAAAAGTTTTTCTTTAAAGCTTTTATATGGTAATAAGAAACCGACTTTGAGTATTAAATCTCAAAGTCGGTTTCTT
>CAYLQF010000113.1:0-2613 GCA_964385735.1 uncultured Ruminococcus sp.
CTGACGAGGGAGGTGGATTTTGCGAAGCAAAAGACGGAGGGAGAGAAAGAAAATCATATCAAACTACCCCTCAGCCACCTTGCGGTGCCAGCTCCCCTGACAAGGGGAGCCGAAAACGCTGCTCCTCATTTGGCTTGCCATCTCGGCTGCCGCCTCGGTCGGTGCTTCTGCTTCGCAGAGGTCTCCACCGGAGACCCACACCCCTCTTCAGAGGTAAAGCTTTCCTTTTAATACGGGAAGCAAGGCTTTAATTTAAGCCATAGCCTAAGCCAACGAATTCCATTTATAGCCCATACCCCATACCGTAACAAGGTGCTTCGGAGCGGAGGGGTCCTCCTCAATCTTCATCCGCAGTCTTCTTATATTAACATCAACGATTTTTTCCTCGCCGAAATAGCTTTCGCCCCAAACCTTAATGAGAATATCGTTTCGGCTGAAGGCGGTATCGGGATAGTTAAAGAAAAATTCAACCATTTTAAACTCAACCTGAGTAAGCTCTATATTTTTCTCGTTTTTGGTGAGCGTTCGGCGCCTTAAATCAAGCACGAACTCTCCGAGCACTATTTCGTTATCGGCAGGTATTGACTTCGGGGCTTGAAGCTCAACTCTTCTATAAAGCGAGTCCACTCTCGCAAGCAGCTCTGCGGGCGAAAAGGGCTTTGTTATGTAATCGTCGGCGCCGGTCATAAGGCCGCTTATTTTATCAATTTCCTGAGATTTTGCCGTAAGCATTATTATCCCGAGGGTTGCGCTGCGCAGCCTAAGCTCCTTACAAAGAGTTATACCGTCCATACCGGGCATCATAACATCGAGCAGGGCTATATCAAAGCCCTCGCTGTCGCTATCATATATCGAAAGGGCTTCCTCGCCGGAGCCGGCCTCAACCGTGGTATATCCGACTCTTTGCAAATTTATCGCTTCAAACTCTCTTATTGCGGCTTCGTCTTCAACTATAAGTATTTTTTTCATAAAACCGTCCTCACTCAAATTGCATTAAAACAAACATTTCCTTAAGCTCGCTTTCGGTTATTGCAAGCTTTCCCGTATATTCGTCCGAAATATATGCCACATATACTGCCGAAGAGCCCTCAAAAAGCGTTATTGCGGTTTTTTTGTTTATTCCCTTAGAGCTTTTATAATCCGAGGAGCTTACCGTTTTAACGGTAAGCAGCTTATTGCCCGGTTCTTCGGATATACTGTCATATTCATAAACCGTTCTGGTTTTTGTATCCTTATCCTTTGAAATGGCTATATTATTTACCCATTTTTCGGGAATGTCAATCCTATAGCCGTCCGCAGTGTTTATAACCGACACCTTCATTTTGATAAGCATCTCACCGTTGAAGGCAGACCAATTGGTATAATATATTTTTTCGTTGCTTGATATATCGGCGTTTACAAGGGGCTCTGCTATGGGAATTTCGATTATTCCGTCGTTGTTTATATCCTCGCTCATAACGGCGGCTTCTCTTAAGGTAAGCTTATTTTCTCTTGCTTCGGTATTAAGCAGCGGATTTACAAGCTCTCCCTTTGAGTAAAACAGAACCTCGGTTACGGCCCCCACTCCCTTAATTTCGTCAAAATAAACAGCCGGCTTGCCGTTTGAAAGCGATGAAAGCTGTGGCTCCTTAACAGATTTTACGGTGCCGTCCATAACACAGCTTCCGATTTTTAAAATGCCGTTCGCATCAAGCGTTATAAGAGAGGCTGTGTTTTTAGCTGCGGCGACATCGAGATATTCAAGCAAAAGCTCCGATTGCAGATTTTCGTCCAAATCACAGCAGATAAAGCTTGTATATTGCTCAAGCATTCTCTGAACAAGAGACCTATCCGTAAGAGAATAGACCGCAAGCTGCTTTTCGCTTGAAGCATATATCTCCCAGCCGACAAGTATTTCCTCCTTACCGTCACCGTCCATATCGCAGAACGCTATTCTCTCAACGCCGGAGCCGATTATAGCTTGGCGGTCTACAGCCTGCCATTCACCGTCAATATACCTTATAAAGCTTATGTTTACAGAGGTCTGCTCCTTATCGCTGGTGCTGTAAAAAACAAACGCCTCCTTAATGCCGTCACCGTCGGTGTCTCGAAGAACAACAGGGCTTCGGTATTCGCCCGCCGAGGGATATTTAAGGGTCATTTCCTCCTTGATGCTGCTCTTGAGGGCCTCGTTTATCAGCTTGAATTCACCCGTAAGCTCGGGCGGCCTTAAAAGCTCTTCTGTGTTAGGGGCGATTAAATCACAGCCGCAAAGCATAAACAGCATTAAAAATACCGTAACGGCAACCGCTGCCCTCTTCATTCTCTCTCACTTCCTATTTTTTAATACGGGAAATATAACTTTTGTTTATGCTAAAGCCTAATTTCCCGACCGTAAGCTTTTACTAAATTTATTGTCTTTTTTTAATACGGGAAATACGGCTTTTGTTTATGTTAAAGCCTAATTTCCCGACCATAAGCTTTTACTAAATTTATTGTCTTTTTTTAGTACGAGAAATATTACTTTTGCTTATCTTAAAGCTTAGTTTCCCGACCGTATGCTTTCACTTGCTTTATTGCCTTTTTAGCCTCCCTCTGACGAGGGAGGTGGATTTTGCGAAGCAAAAGACGGAG
>CAYLQF010000114.1:0-2293 GCA_964385735.1 uncultured Ruminococcus sp.
GAAAATATGTCCGTAGCGGACAACAAGCTTAAGCCGTTTAACCTTACGCGCGGTTTAAATCTTAAAAGGAAAGATTTTTATCGTTCTCAGTTAGAGGTGCTCGGTCTCGGGCTTGAGGATCGGTTGGGCACGCTTGCGGGCGCGCTGTCGGGCGGCCAGCGGCAGGCACTTGCGCTTATTATGGCAACAATGGCTACCCCCTCCCTGCTTTTGCTTGACGAGCACACCGCCGCGCTCGACCCCAAATCAGCCGATATTGTAATGGAGCTTACGCGCCGCGTTGTTGAGCGCGAAAAGGTTACAACACTTATGGTTACGCACAATCTGCGCTATGCCGTGGATTACGGCACGCGCACCGTAATGATGCACGACGGGCAATGTGTGCTTGATGTAAGCGGCGAAGCCCGCGCGCACCTCACCACGGACGACCTGCTTCATCAATTTAACGAAATAAGCATAGAATGCGGAAATTAAATTTTCTTAAAATGCCGCAGGAAAATGAAATATAAAAGCAAAGATATTTTAGGAGAACAGATATGGCTCATTCAAACTTAAAAGACGCTAAAAACACAAAAAACGACGAATTTTACACTCAATATGAAGATATACAAAGAGAAATAAACGCATACTTGGAATACAATCCCGATGTATTCCAAGGGAAAGCCGTATTATTGCCTTGTGATGACCCTGAGTGGAGTAATTTCACAAAGTTTTTTGCACAGAACTTTGAAAATTTCGGTTTGAAAAAGCTTATAAGTACAAGCTACGCTACCGAAAGCAAAAAGGTAAAGGTTCAACAGCTGTCACTATTTGAAGAAAACAGTCCTCAGTTTGATAAAACAAAAACAAACACACACGGAAAAATATTTACACTGACCCGTGACAGCAACAATTCCGGCAATATAGATATTGACGATTTAGAGTGGAAATACCTTGACGGCGATGGCGATTTTAGAAGCGATGAAGTTAAAGCTTTAAGAGATGAAGCAGACATAATTGTTACCAATCCGCCTTTTTCGCTTTTCCGTGAGTTTTTGGCTTGGATTATGGAAGCTGACAAAAAATTTATCATCATAGGAAATATGAACGCAATTACATATAAAGAGGTTTTTCCGTTAATAAGAGATAATAAGATATGGCTTGGCAATGGTTTCAGCGGAGGAAACGCATATTTTAAACCTTTCGGAGAAAGCTTTACTAATTATACAAGCGGTGTATATGATGATAAAACAGGGCTTGTAAAATTTCGTAATTGTTGTTGGTTTACCAATTTTGAGCACGGACGCAGACATCAACCGTTATCACTGATGACGGTTGATGATAATATAAAATTCAGCAAACATAAAGAAATTCGTAATATGGGATATTGTGAATATGATAATTACAACGCTATTGAAATACCATATACCGATGCAATACCAAGCGACTATACCGGAATTATGGGAGTTCCTATCAGCTTTTTGGATAAGTACTGTCCCGAACAATTTGAAATCATTGAATTAAGCAGATATTTACAAGACGGACAAGGAATGTCACAACAATTTGTTGACGATTATTATGCGCAAGGCAATACAGGGCAAATATCAGCTGGACACCCCGACTTATGCTATTATGATAAGAACGGAAAAACCGTAGTGCCGTATATGCGAATTTTAATAAAACCAAAGGGAGAAAATTAAAATGCTTACAACCCTAAAAACCGATATAACCGTAGCCGACATTTGCAAAGGCTTTGTATATAACGAATATGAAGGAAAAGGCTTGTTCGGACTTTCGGGCAAGTTGACCATTCAACCCGAATATCAAAGAAATTACATATACGCCGACGGCAAGCGTGATGTTGCAGTTATAGATTCCATAATAAAAGGGTATCCTCTCGGACTTATCTATTTTTCGAAGATTGCGGAGGATAAATACGAGGTGCTTGACGGACAACAGCGTATAACAAGCTTCGGTCGTTTTGTAACAGGCAAATTCGCAATAAACGACAGCAACGATATTCCACGGTATTTTTCGGGACTTGCCGAAGATGTGCAAAAGAAGATAACGGAAACAGCTCTTACCATTTACATCTGCGAGGGTACTGAAAGCGAAATCAAAGAATGGTTCAAAACCATCAATATTGCGGGAATACCGCTAAACGAGCAGGAATTGTCGAATGCAATTCATTCCGGACCGTTTGTTACCAAAGCAAAAGAAGAATTTTCAAACAGTCAGAACGCTAATATCCAAAAATGGAGTGCCTATATTTCCGGCAGCGTTTTAAGACAGGACTATTTGCGAACTGCTCTTG
>CAYLQF010000115.1:0-2256 GCA_964385735.1 uncultured Ruminococcus sp.
CGTTGTTTCCCAAAGCTGCTCGGGGTTCATCTCACCGAGACCCTTATACCTTTGAACATCGGCGCTTCCGCCGAGCTTTTCTATATACATTGCCTTCTCTTCATCGGTAAATGCATCGTAGTGCTGCTTACCCTTCATTATTCTGAAAAGGGGAGGCTGAGCTAAATATATATGCCCTGTTTCTATGAGCTGCGGCATATAGCGGAAGAAAAATGTTAAAAGCAGCGTTCTGATATGCGAGCCGTCAACATCGGCATCCGCCATAATAACTATTTTATCGTATCTCAGCTTTGAAATATCAAAATGCTCTGCTATACCTGTGCCAAGTGCCACTATAACCGGAGTAAGCTTATCGTTGCCGTAAACCTTATCCTCTCTTGCCTTTTCAACATTGAGCATTTTTCCCCAAAGCGGAAGTATTGCCTGATAGGTGCTGTTTCTGCCCTCAACCGCACTGCCGCCCGCAGAATCTCCCTCAACGATAAATATTTCGGTTTTCGTCGGGTCGTTGGATATACAGTCGGTTAATTTTTCCGGCATTCTTACCTTGTTTCCTATTCCGGATTTTGAACGGGAGGCATCCCTCGCCTTTTGCGCAGCCTCTCTTGCATTTGAAGAGGCTATTGCCTTATCGAGTATTATCTTCGCTTCCTGCGGATGCTCCTCAAGATATTCATACATCTTGGTTCCGACTATGTTATTAACAAGGGTTCCTATTGCCGTATTTCCGAGCTTTGCCTTGGTCTGAGATTCAAACTGAGCATCTGTAAGCTTTACGCTTACAACTGCTATAAGTCCCTCGTTTATATCTTCACCCTTTAAATTGTTATCGGATTCCTTTAAAATTTTAAAGGCTCTTGCATACTTATTTATAACCCTTGCAAGGCTGTTCTTAAACGCAGCCTCGTGAGTACCGCCGTCTACCGTATGTATCGTATTCGCAAAGGACATTATCCTTGTATCGTAGCCGGTGCCCCAAACAAGAGCTATTTCGGCTATCGAATCGCCCGATTTTCCGGAAAGATAAACAATATCGTTATTAAGCCTGTCCTTCTTGGCTTTTTCAAGCAAATACTCAACATAAGAACGAATTCCGCCCTCGAAGCATAAATCTTCTTCTCTGTCGGGCTCGTCTGCATCCGAACGCACATCCTTCAAAACTATCCTTACGCCCGCATTTAAAAATGCCTGCTCTCTCAGCCTTAAAAGCAGAGTGTTATAATCATATCTTGTGGTGTCGGTAAATATAGAGGGATCCGGCTTAAAGGTAACGGTGGTTCCGGTAGCTTCGGTATCACCTATAATTTCAAGCTCATTTACCGTGTTGCCCTTTTCGTATCTCTGCTTGTATATGTGCTTTCCGTCTTTTACCTCAACCTCAAGCCAGCTTGAAAGAGCGTTAACAACCGAAGCTCCCACTCCGTGCAGACCGCCGGAGACCTTATATCCGCTGCCACCGAACTTACCGCCAGCGTGAAGAATTGTGAAAACAACGCTTACTGTGGGTATTCCTTTTTGAGGATGAATTCCAACCGGAATACCTCTGCCGTTATCGGTAACCCTTATAACGCCGTCGTCTAAAAGCTCGACAAGAATTTTATCGCAATATCCCGCAAGCGCCTCATCTATAGAGTTATCGACTATTTCGTAAACAAGATGGTGAAGACCTCTTTCTCCCGTTGAGCCTATATACATACCCGGGCGCTTTCTTACCGCCTCAAGGCCCTCAAGCACCTGTATCGAATTTTCGTCGTAATTTTCGGTTACAGGTGTATTCAGGTTTTCATTCATTTTTCTTACTCCTTTTTTTAATACGAGAAATACAGCTTTTATTTATGTTAAAGCTTAATTTCCCGACCATATGCTTTTACTTACTTTATTGTTTTTTTCTAATACGGGAAATACAGCTTTTATTTATGCTCAAGTCTAATTTCCCGACCATATGCTTTTACTTACTTTATTGTTTTTTTCTAATACGGGAAATATAGCCTTTATTTAAGCTACAGCCAATTTTCCCGATCGCAAGCCTTTACTCGAGCTGTCATTTTTTAATTCTCTCCCTCCGTCACGGCAAAGCCGTGACACCTCCATCTGATGAGGGAGGCTAACTGTGATATGCTAAAGTCTAATTTTTCGACTTTTTTTAATACGAGAAATATGGCTTTATTTTTAGTCTTAGGCTTTGCTCCCTACTGTATGCCTTTGCTTAACTTGTTGGCTTTTCAGCCTCCCTTGCCCTAAAGGGAGGGGGACCAA
>CAYLQF010000116.1:0-2225 GCA_964385735.1 uncultured Ruminococcus sp.
GATATATCGGTAATTGCAAAGCCGTGAATATAATCCGCGTGTTTAAGCTCGTCATTTGCCATTTCTCGGTATTTGTTTGTTTTTGCCGTTTCACCCTTTGCTTTTTCTTCGACATACTTTTCCGCGTATTCTTTCGCGTCCTCGATTTCTTCGTTTATCTTCTCAATGTAATTTTTAATCATTCGCATATCGTCACTCCGTTATTGAGGCATAAAGATTATCGACATCGGCAGGGTTGAATTTGAACGTGCCGAACAGCGGCAGTGTAATCTCTATTTTACCTTTTCGGTTAATCTGCTCTTTAAGGTCGGAATATAATCCCTCAATATCTATATTTCCGTTTTCGTCCGTTATTCCGAATGTACGTATATATGTGTTGTCACATATGGCAGATTTTAGTTTATCGCTGTTTTTAAGCAACCGTGATACCGCTATCCTTGCCGCTAATTCTTGCCAATCGTTCATACCTATGTAAATTTCTTTGTCCATATATTTTAAGATGCCGTTTAATACTTTTTCGAAATTCATATATTTGCACTCCTTTAAAAATCAAGGGGCGATTATTACCGCCCCTCTTTGAATTTATGCCGTCGCAGTTTCCGTAGTAGGCGCTGACCAGCTGTTATAACGCTTCATAGGCTCGGGACATACATTATCAATCGGAATTACGGTTTTTGTAAGTCCCTGCAATGTTGCAACGGTTCCCTGTAAGCAAGACAGATTTGCGGCAACCTGAGCATTAACAACACTCTGCTGACAAAGCTGCGCTTCAACGTTGTTAAATTTGCCGTCAATGTACTGATACATCTGCAGCATTTTTTGGTCGGTATAAGTATTGGCATCTCTCAGTTTTACCTCTGTCTCAAGCTCGGCAATGCGTGCGGACTGTTGCGCTTCGTAACGGTTAACATTATGGTCTTCGTTACAAGTACCGCGAGAAGCAAGTCCTGCGGCCGCCAGCCCTACCATAGACGGTATTGCCGCTTCGACTGCGGCGGTTCCCGAATTATTATTGCTTAAACTGCCGAGCGCATTTCCCAAACCGCCGCTAAGTACTCCGAGAGCAGTACCGGCAATGCCGAGACCTAATCCCGTACCGGCCACACCTTTGGAAGCAAATTTGTTTTCATACTCCATAGAAAAACTCCTTTATAATTTTTATATTTATAAATCACTCTCTGTGCACCGAAAGTGTTTTATACTTTCCGTAATTATTATAAAAGATTTTTAATAAAAATGTGGCTCAAAAAAGTGTCAAAAAAGGCTCAAAAAATTTCCAACGCAAGGCGAGAAAAAACAGCCGGACAGATTTTTCAACTGCTTTTCTGTCGGGCTGTTTTTTTAGTTGCAGGTATAGTCTATAATTTTTAAGTAAATGCGCTTTACACGCCTTTTGAGAGTAGCAAGAGAAATACAAAGCTCGGCGGCAATATCGGCTTGCGGCCATTCCTTACGCAAGAATTTTATTATCTGTAGCTCATCATCCGTGAAACCGCAATTTGAAATATATTCGTTCCATTCCCTATTATAACACCTGAACATATTATCCGCCTATAAGCATACCCACAAGGGTAAACACAAGTGTCACGATTCCGCACAAAATCGCAACGGTAAGCTTGTTGTTAAGGGCGATTTTCTTATCGTAATTCGCCTGATTCTGCAATATTAAATCAATGCGCTTATCGTCATTCGCGAACTTGCTTGCCATATTTTTCTGTTGCTTTGTGCAGTAGTCCATCGGTACGAATTTATCGTTGTATCTCTCGTCAAAATGCTTGTTGAGATAGTCTATCTGCTCCGTGGAAAACATCATTTAACACCCCCTCACTTTACATCTATATGCACGGCATTTCCCATATTCGGGTGACTGCCGTTTACATTGCAGTAGGTGTAACGCTGACCCTTTAGCGTTTTCCAAAAGGACATAATGTTTTTTCTGCCCTGCACTGTAGCAGAGGTCGAATTTTTAATATCAACCGCCTTTCCGCTCTTGTGTCGGGAAAGAGCCGAGCTTCCCTTAAGGCTTGAATTGTATTTCGAGCACCGCATACCGCTTGTAACCGTTGTTGCGCCGAATTTATCTCTTACGGCTTGCAGATTTATAAGCAACTGCTCATTCAGCACCGCAGGGTATCCCGTGCAATACTTCCCCTTACAGCCGCATTTAAACTCCGAAAGCTTAAAGCTCTTGCAATTCTTTTTCACAAGATAGGCATTTTGAAGCA
>CAYLQF010000117.1:0-2100 GCA_964385735.1 uncultured Ruminococcus sp.
ACACCTCATCCGTCAGAGCTTTGCTCTGCCACCTTCCCCTCAAGGGGAAGGCTGAGTCAAAACCCTCAGGCGGCTTCACCGCCAGCTCCCTCGTCAGAGGGAGCCAAGAGCAGTTCCATCATAAAATTTCAATTTCACCTGACTTTTTACCAACTCCCTCATTCGGCTCCCCTGCAAGGGAGCCATGAATAATGTTCCCAAAAATCATAAACCCCGTATTCACTTTGTAGTGAGTACGGGGTTTTATATATAAAGCAATGGAAGCGGATCAATCATTTTTCATTATAACAATAAGTTCTGCGAGTTTTTGCTGTTCCTCGTTGTTCAAAATTCTCAGTGCGGACATCAGAAAAGGGTTTATTTCGCCGTCATTTTCCGAAAAAAATTCCTGCAAGGATATTTTCAATCCAAAGCAGATATATTCAAGATATTCAACGGTAGGTTGCTTAGTTCCGAGCTCGATTTCTCTGAGATAGCTTTGAGAAATCCCCGAAAGATTTGCCAACTTATTAACGGTTATATTCTTTTGCTCTCTAAAATATCGTATTCTTTCTCCGACATTCATAAAAAATCACCTCTGAAAGATATAATAATCGTTATAGCGATAAAAAATTACAACTAAAGAGTTGACAAATTATTGCTATAGTGATAATATATTATCGCAAACATATTTTGCAAATATAAAAATGAGGTGGTAAAAATTATGAAGAAGGTTTTTAGGACAATTTGCTTGCTGATGATTCCGATTTTGATTGCAACGTGCTTTAGCGGCTGTTCAAGCAAAAATGACATTGTCGGTCAATGGTACAACAGCAGCGGCAAGGTCGAAATTGATGTTCGCAAAGACGGAACATACGATGATGGCGGTTACGGCACAGGTCATTGGAAATACCTTGACGACGATGAAACAATCGAATTTATGGATTTCTACGGCTCTACAAAAACAACAAAAATCGAAAAAGACGATTTGGGATTATCGATATTCGACGGACGTTATTATAAGGACGCATACCCGTCAGATGAGGAGATGTCCGAGTTTAGAGATAAGAATGCTACTGCCTTGGATGCTTTTGCAGGCATAAAATACGAGGTTTCCGGCATTTCTCCGTATTGCAAAATTTCAATCAACAATCAAGACTGTAGCGAGGAAGTTCAAAAATATGTAACTTATTCGCTCGATAAGGAAAAATATGCAAACGGGGAAACCGCAATTATTACCGCAACGCTTCGTAGTAGCACGGGTGATACGCTCTATAAGCTTTCAAGCTCGGAAGACACTTACAAAGTATCCGGACAATCGGAGTATATAACATCTGTTGACGGTTGTGATCTTACAACCTTAAAAGCAGAGCTTGCTGATTATATAACCGCTTCGATTGCTTCAGCAAAGAAATCAGCTGCTACAAGCAACTGGAGAACCGGTGAAATTTTTGGCAGACGTTTTGATGATTTCTCTAACGCAGCAACAACGGCTTCGGATGTTTATTTCTCATCTGTTAAGCTTAACAAATCATCCGATAATGTTGACTTTACTAACAAGCTGACATTCACCTATAAAGTTTCTTACACCGCAGGTGACAAGACCGGAGTTTTCTATGCCTGCATAAGTGCGGTAAATATTATGAAAACATCAAGCGGCGAAATAAAATGGGGAAGCAAAAATGTCGATGATTTGGACTTCATTAGCGAGAATGCAGACGGAAGTCTTGAAAACTGTGTTACAACGCTTATTATGTGCAACACAGCAGATTATAACATTTCTAAGGTTGAGGTATAATTATGAAAAATAAAAAATCAAAACTGCTCGAGCCGAGCGTTGACGTGAAAGAGAATATCAAAAAGCTGTATATGTTTTTGGGTGTATTGCAGATATTTAAGTTCATTATGTGGTTTGTTAATACAACATACGAGTCGTATGAAGTGTTTACGGAACACGAAAAAAAATACTCCATGCTTACCTTGTGGTCAGAGGCTGATATGTCATGGATAAACGTATTAGCTATTATTTTTTCGGTCATTTCAATCGCAATGTGTGTACTGCCGATTATAAAAAATGATTTTCAAAAAAGAATATTCCCTGTAACGATAAAAATCATTGTG
>CAYLQF010000118.1:0-2021 GCA_964385735.1 uncultured Ruminococcus sp.
GGAATTTCGCTTCCGTCCGAAAGCTTAAGCTCTCCTGCTTTTTGTGCCTCAGCCTCCAGCTCGGCTTCAACTGCGGCAAGCTCCTCCGGAGAGATATCCTCAAGGTGCTCCTCGCCGGAGCTGTCCGAGGTTGCGGCATCGGGGCCGAAAAGCTTCAGCTGCTCCTCGGTAAGCTCAGGATAAGACTGCATTTGCGCTACAATCTCCGCCTCGGTCATATCGCCTTTTTGAGAGCTGTCGGCTGCATCGTCGGCTTTCTGTCTTACGGCGTCCTCCTCGGTATAGATGACGCTTTCGCTTTCGCCGCTTTCCTTCATACCTACGGTTTCCTCCGGCAAAGCCGAGGCTATATCGTCAAGCGTAATTTCCTCCTTAGAGGGAGAAGCCGCTTTTTCATCATAAAGGGAGAGCACTATGGTAACCGTTGTACCTACGCCCTGAGTGCTTTCGAGGAATATAAGACCGTCATGCTGCTTTATAATTTCATCCGCAACAGCAAGACCTATGCCGTTTCCTCTTACGGTTTTATTGGATTTAAAGAATTTTTCCTTAACATGGTCGATATCCTGCTCGGGAATACCCACGCCGGTATCCTTAACGATTATCTTAACGCAGCCCTCCTCAAGGGCCTGCACAACCAAAACCTGACCGCCCTTTTCGGTGTATTTTACCGCATTATCGATGATATTTATAAATACCTGCTTTAATCGGTCGGGGTCGCCCAGCACAACCGTTTTTTCCTTCGGTATAGTACAAACAAGCTCTATACTCTGCTGTCTTGCAAGCTCGAAATACATATCCGCCGTGTTTTTTATAAGCGCCGTGATATCAACGGGCCGCATATTAACGCTAAGCTTGCCGTTTTGAATTCGTGAGAAGTCAAGCAGCTCCTCAACAAGCCCCGAAAGGCGTTCGGCTTCGCTTAAAACAACATCAAGTCCCCTTGCAACAAGCTCGTCGTCTGTGCCCACGGCGGTTCCCGCAGTTTCTGCCCAGCCCTTGATTGCCGTAAGCGGAGTTCTCAGCTCGTGTGAAACGGACGAAATAAAGTCGTTCTTTATTCTATCCGCCTGCTTGAGCTCGCTTGCCATATAGTTTATAGTGTCGCAAAGCTCGCCTATTTCGTCGTTTTTGCCGGTATCTAACCTGCCGGAAAAATCGCCGAGGGCTATTTTTCTTGCGGTAACGCTGACCTGCTTTATCGGCTTTACGATAGACTTCATAAAAAAGATGCCCGAGATTAAGCAAACCCCTAACATAACAAGGTAGAACACAGCCGTTAGTGCAATTGCACCCAGAAGTCGCTTATAGGTCGGCTCAAGCGAGGTTATCCACCGCCACGAGCCTATATATTTACCCGAGCTGTCATAAACCTCGGTTGTTCGTGCCATAACCGACTCGCCGTCTGCGTTTTTGCCGGTATAAAGACCGTCCTTCGTCTTTTCGGGAGCCGCATACTCTCCTATTTCTTCGGAATATGGCGCAAAACCGGTTGTTGATACTATCATATTTCCCTGTCGGTCAATAACCTGTACCTCAATTTTGTCTTTATGAGCAAAGCTGTCTGAAAGCTTAACGGCGGTATTCTCAAAGGTATAAATATCGGTTTTGGAAAGGGCGGAGAAGTTGTAAGCATAATCATCGGCAAGAGAGCGCACCCTCTCTGTATACATTGAGCTTAAAATTGCGCAGAATATTACCGCTGCAACGGTTACAGCGATAAAAACTATTAAAAATACATTTAGAAACCACCGAACGGCAATGCTTTTGAATTTCAGCTCTAATTCCGCCATACTTCTGCCTCCTTTTTTTAATACGAGAAATGTAGCTTTGATTTAATTCAAAGCTTTTATTCCCGACAGTAAGCCTTCATCAAGCTTGCGATTTTTCTTTTAATCCGAGAAATGTAGCTTTTGCTAACGCTATGGCTTAAACTCCCGACTGTAAGCCTTTGTTAACTTGTTGGTCTATTAGCCTCCCTCTGACGAGGGAGGTGGATTTTGCGAAGCAAAAGACGGAGG
>CAYLQF010000119.1:0-1943 GCA_964385735.1 uncultured Ruminococcus sp.
ACACCGCCCTTTCACGGCGGTAACACGAGTTCGAATCTCGTCCGGGTCACCAAAAGCGGCAAGACTTGTAAAAAGTCCTGCCGCTTTATTTTTATATAAAATATTTTTTATAGGAAATACGCAATAAAAGCATTGCTTTAATGAAATTTTGTGTGTATAATTTAATCGGTACTTATCTTTAGACGGAAGTGTTATGGTTGGTAAGGCATATTATATTGTGGCAGCTCAAGGAAGGGTTAACCTGCAATGAAAAAACCGAAATATTGGAAAATGCAAAAATAAATCTCGAGGGCTTAAACGGAAAAATAACGGGACTTACGGAAATTAAGGTTGTAACCGAAAAGCTTCCGTCGTCAAATGCAGATATGATGCTTGACGGTATATTCGAAAGCGAAACCGCTCTTAAAAATTATTCTGTCAATCCGCTTCATATGGCAGTCGCCGATAAATATGTCAGACCGTATATAAAAATTCGCAGCTGTATTGATTTTAAAATTTGAAAAGGAAACGGTGCGTAAAATGTCAAGAAAATATACCGCCGATAAAATAGGGCTGTTAAAGGAGAAGATCGCAGAATCCGCAAAAAGTGTGCTTCCGATAGTAGTTATAGTTATTATTCTGTCATTTACAATATCTCCGCTTCCGACCGATCTTATGCTGAGCTTTTTAATCGGAACGGTTTTTCTTATTATCGGAATGGGGGTTTTTTCGCTCGGTGCTGAAACTTCTATGACCCCTATCGGAAATAAAATAGGAACCGCACTTACCGCAACGAAGAATTTGCCCCTTATATTGGCGGCAAGCTTTGCTCTCGGCTTTGCGGTTACGGTTGCGGAGCCGGATCTTCAGGTTCTTGCCGAAACGGTGCCGCATATTTCGAAAACTGTGCTTTTGATTACTGTAGGAGCCGGTGTCGGGATATTTCTGTCTGTTTGTATGCTCAGAATTCTTACCGGTGCAAGGCTTAGATATATTCTTCTTGCCTGTTATGCGCTGATTTTTGTTCTTGCCGCTTTTTCAGATGCCGATTTTCTCGGAATAGCCTTTGATTCCGGCGGAGTGACCACAGGTCCTATGACGGTTCCGTTTATACTTGCTTTCGGAGTGGGTGTTGCCAATATCAGAAGTGATAAGGGTGCACAGTCCGACAGCTTCGGCTTAGTGGCTCTCTGCTCGGTAGGACCTGTTGTTGCGGTGCTGCTGCTCGGGCTTATTTCCTCCGGAACCGGCGGTACGGTCGCAATTCCCTCTGTGGCATATGACACAACCGCCGAAATAGGTAAAGAATACCTTTCCTGTATACCGGAATATATGCTTGAGGTTGCTTTGGCACTTGCGCCGGTTATAGTTATCTTTTTGATTTTTCAAATTGCTTCACTACATCTTTCGAAGCGTAGCTTTGCAAAAATTTGTATAGGAATTTTATATACATATATCGGTCTTGTGCTTTTTCTGAGTGGCGTAAATGTCGGCTTTTCGGCTCTCGGTGCGGTTTTGGGAGCCTCTCTTGCCTCTGACCGGACGAAATATCTTTTGATTCCCGTAGCGGCGTTGCTCGGTTGGTTTGTGATTTCCGCAGAGCCTGCGGTAAGCGTTCTTGAAAAGCAGATAGAGGATGTGAGTGCAGGAGCTATTTCGGGCAGATATATAAAGATCAGCCTTTCGGTAGCGGTTGCTCTTGCAATGGGCTTGTCGATGCTCAGAGTTGTAACCGGAATTTCACTGTTTTGGTTTTTAATTCCCGGATATGCCGTTGCATTACTTCTTTCGTTTTTTGTTCCCGATATTTATACTGCGATTGCATTCGATTCGGGCGGTGTTGCCTCCGGCCCTATGACCGCCACATTTATGCTGCAATTTGTTATAGGTGCCTGCACGGCTCTCGGTGGGAATGTGCTTAAGGAAGCGTTCGGACTTGTCGCTATGGTTGCGATGATGCCGCT
>CAYLQF010000120.1:0-1922 GCA_964385735.1 uncultured Ruminococcus sp.
CTACAGTCAACGCTGCTTTTTATTTCCGATATAACGGATTCCGGAAAGCCCTGAGCGCTCATCTCTTCAAAAACACCCCTGAGTGCGTGATTTCTGAGCAGGCTTGTACCGTATGTTCCGGGTAGATAAGAAAGAATTTTTTGAAGACCGCTTGAAAAGTTTGAAATAGGCATATATGCTCCGCAAACAAATCCGTAGCCGGCACTCACAAGCGTGCCTACGGCAGAAGCCTGACCGTCAGTCGAAAGAAAATAATTTATGCAGGAGGAAAGTGCAGTTCCAAACAAAACAAGCAATAAAACATCCAAAAGTACCGCTGCAACATCGGCAATGCTTAAATACCAACCGGAAGCCGCTATGTAAAGAAAGCATACGGCGCTTGCAAACAGACATATTAAAAGAGTTGATATTATTGTTGAAAGGTAGTACGCCAGCGCAACCGTTCCCGATTTTACGGGAGCGGCAGAAATATCCTTTTTTGCTCCGTTTACCTTGTCTTTTATCATTAAAAGATTTGAGCAAAAGGCTATTGTAACACAGCTTACCGCAAGCAGGGAGGATATTAGCTCACCCCCGACACAACCGTTTATCAAAGAGTCGGAAACAGAAGCGCCGGCTAAATCAAGTGCAGCTTTAAAAGAATCTTCAAAAATATTTTTAAGAAAAGTGCTGTAAAGTATAAGCAAAATAACCGGAGTTATAAGAGATGAAAAAAACATACCCTTATCTTTGAAGTACAGCTTTGTGTTACGCTTAACAAGAGCAAGCAGAACCTTCATTGTATATCGCCTCCCACAAGCTTTTTGCCTGTTACCGCAAGAAAAACATCATCCATATTACCTTTTGTAACCTCATAGTCGCAAAATATGTCCGGATGCTCCAATATAAGCTTTGTTGCCGCCGCTGTATCGGGAAGCGAAATACGGTATCCGCTTTTAACCTCGACGAATTTATCGGAAAGCTTCACCGCATCATCAGCGCTTATTCCGTAAACCGTTACAAAATCTCCCGTATATTTATTTTTAAGCTCTAACGGAGTACCCTGCGCAGATATTCTTCCGCTGTCGAGAATAACAATATAATCGGCATCGGTAGTTTCCTCCATATAGTGCGTGGTTAAAAAAACAGTCATATTTTCTTCTTTTCGAAGCCTCTCCACAACAGTCCATAAAAGACTTCTTGTCTGAGGGTCAAGCCCTGTGGTGGGCTCGTCAAGAATAAGAATTTCGGGGCTGTGAAGCAAGGCCTTTGCAACATCTATTCTTCTGCGCTGTCCACCCGAAAGCTTGCCTACCGGACGCTTTAAAAGATTTTTAAATTCAAGAATTTCGGAAAGTTCAAGCAGTCGCTTTTTAAAAGCGGAGCCGGTTATTCCGTAAAGTGCGGCACGACTTTCAAGATTATCCTTTACCGTAAGCTCCCTATCGAGTACGGATTCCTGAAAAACAACTCCTATGCTTCTTTTGACGGCATCGGGATTTTCATCAGGGTCGTTTCCGTTAATCAAAATCAGGCCGCTGTCTCTGCCAAGTTGATCGCAAAGCATATTTATGGTTGTTGACTTCCCTGCTCCGTTAACGCCGAGAAAGGCGAACAATTCACCCTTTTTGACACAAAAGCTTATATCGTCAACAGCCTTCAGCTCACCAAATGATTTACTGAGATTTTTAATTTCAATTATATTTTCCATTTAAACAAATCCCTTTAAAAAATTTGCAAAATTGTATTTTTTGTACTGCTGAGAAAACGGTGTGTATTCACAAGCTATTCAGGCACATTTAATTAAAAGCAATTGTTTTTCATCATTTGTTATTGTTATACTGCGCCATATAAATTTTGTCAAGAAAAAAATAAAAAAGCAAAAAGAAATGCCAACGCCACATAAGGCAGTAATTTGAAAAACATCAAATAACAACCTAACG
>CAYLQF010000121.1:0-1866 GCA_964385735.1 uncultured Ruminococcus sp.
AGGAATACATAAAGCATCAGTTAGACGAAGATCAAATAGCAGACCAAATGAGCCTCAAAGAATATATCGACCCGTTTACGGGTAGCGAGAACAAGAAGGCATAAATAAAACCCCTTGAGGGGTAGCCGGAAAAAGAAATGCAGTCGGCAAACCTTTTCGGCGTCCCTTTAGGGGTTTCGTCTGTAATGCGCCCTTCTAGGGCGACTCAAGCCTCCGGCTTAGCCGGAGGTCCTGACTATGTTTACAGCATTTTAGTTAAAAAAGCTTTATGCAGGCTAAATTAAGCCGGATTTATTTTGTGCCGAATATACGGTCCCCCGCATCGCCGAGACCGGGCACAATATAGCAATGGTCGTTAAGACAATCATCAAGCCCTGCACAGTAAATCGGAACATCGGGATGAGCCTTTGTAAACGCTTCAACACCCTCGGGAGCGGCTATAATACACATAAACTTTATACGCTTAGGGTTAAATTCCTTGATTTTATTAACTGCGTCTATTGCGCTGCCACCTGTTGCAAGCATAGGATCAAGAACAAAAACATCACGCTTATTTAAGTCGGCAGGCAGCTTGCAGTAATAATCAACCGGTTTATGTGTTTCGGGGTCACGGTACATTCCTATATGACCCACTCTCGCTGCGGGGATAAGGCTTAAAACACCGTCAACCATACCGAGACCTGCTCTTAATATGGGAACAAACGCCATTTTTCTTCCGGCAAGAACCTTTGTTTTTGCAGTTGTTATCGGAGTTTTTGTTTCTACATCCATAAGTGGCAGATCCCTTGTGGATTCGTAACACATAAGCATGGCGATTTCGCTTATAAGCTCACGAAATTGCTTAGAGCCGGTTCTCTCATCTCTGAGGATTGAAAGCTTGTGCTGAATAAGCGGATGATCCATAATAAAAACATTTTCTTGCATTTTTAAATCCCCTTTATAAATTTTCTATAGCCGATATTTTATCAATCCTACGCTGATGGCGTTCGCCGCCCTCAAACGGGGTTTCAATAAACAAATCCGTAAGCTCGAGAGCAGTTCCTATACCTATTACTCTGCCTCCGAGACAAAGAATGTTTGCGTTGTTATGAAGCCTTGTGTATTTTGCGGAAAAATGGTCGCTTACAGCGGCGGCTCTTATTCCTTTAACCTTATTTGCTGCCATAGACATACCTATTCCGGTTCCGCAAACAAGAATACCTCTTTCGTATTCACCGGAGCTTACAGCTTCGGCAACCTTAAGGGCAATGTCCGGATAGTCAACCGCCTTTGCTTCATAAATCCCGAGGTCCGCAACCTCGTTGCCGGCAGCCTTAAGGTGCTCGACTATTGCGTTTTTGTGCTCAAGACCTCCATGGTCACAACCTACAGCTATTTTCATAAATCTACGCTTCCTTTCTTAAGCGGCTCGGATTCTGCCCTTGACCGCCTGAGCTCTCTCTCCGCCTGAGGAAGTCTTAAGTAAACAGGGAGAAGCTCACTCGGCAAAACGGTTCTATTTTCCGAAAATTCCTTGTAAGCCGCCAATCCGACTCCTGTGGCATTTTGATATTTTCTTGCTTCATCGGCGAGCCGAATGCCCGTTTTATCCGATAAAAGACCGTAAAAAAGGTCTGCGCCGTCGCCGCAGACAATAATGGGCTTGCCAAAGTCTTCCCTTGCCTTGTATACTGCTTTTTCAAGCTCTCCGACAGCTAATGCACTGTCCTCACAAAGGCGAGCTATGCAGCCGCCCGATATATTGAAAAGCGCACCGTAAAATTGATTGCATCTTGCATCCATAACAGAACAGACGATGCATTCGCTTGAAATAAAATTGTATGCCATACAAAGAAGAGTCGAAGCTCCCACGCACGGCAGATTTTT
>CAYLQF010000122.1:0-1837 GCA_964385735.1 uncultured Ruminococcus sp.
TCTCTTTTAAATTTTTTCTGCCTTGCGGAAGGTTTTCACATACATAATTTTGTATGCATTGAAGCATTCGTCTTATTGCACCGCTTGTACTGTTGCTTGCTGACGAAGAATAGTGACAAATAAAATAATTTTTATTTTTACCAAGCATAAAAACATAATCTTTTTCATCAGCCTGTAAAATGATATATTTATCAAAATCAGAATAGTCCATTCGCATAGGGGCTAAATCACCCTTGCTCGGTGCGCTCAAAAAGGAAGGGTGTGGATAAAATGCTTTATCGGTAAAAACACATCCGTTTGTTGTAACACCAAAAGGATGTGTTTTGCAGTATGCGATAATTTTCTCGCTTGAAGGTATTTCATAGCATCGATATATTTTTTCAAGCTTACGGGGCTTTAAAACCATTGCGTACGTTTTCATTCTGTCAAGCTTATTTGCTTCATTTTGTATTATTTCGTTAAGTTTTATAACAAACCTCTCTCTTTCAACAGCAAACTGAGACCGATTTTCTTATCGCTGTTATTGCAGTTTTTGTACATTCTGATCACTTCATCATCAGATCTGTCAGCATATAAATTTTTGTAATATAAATATTGCTCTTGTCTTTTTTTCATTATATTAATTCCAGCTTTACCTATGTTTAGAGCAATATTCCCCACACCTCTTAAAATATCAGAAAAGCCCATCCTTATTCCTCCCTTTAATTTCCCAGCACTTTATTTTTCACCCAAGTATGCGGCTTGTCATTTGGCTTTCTCGGGCACTTCCCCGGTTGAGGGCGTCCCATATTTTCGCCACGCAATTCCTTTTTACCGCAATGTGTACACATCCATTCAATATGTTTACTCATTTTAAATCCTCCTGATTTTGTAAATATTTATCGATCGTTTTATGATATATTTTTGTCGCCTCGCAAGTGATTTTCGGAATTTTAAATATATCTCCGTCCTCGGCTTCGTTAGCGTTTCTCCCCATGCACATTAAACAATATTCTTTATCTTCACATTCAGAGCAGGTTTCAAAATCACCTTGTTTAAGATTCCTGAGATATTGTATTTTTTCGGAATTTTTCCAAATATCCGACAATTTATTCTTTTTCAAATCACCGCATATGTATTTTTGCCAACCGGCACAGGGGTAAGCTTTTCCGTCAGCCACCATACACAATGTGGTAATCCCGACTCCGCAAACCCTATCCTGAGCTTTTATTTTTCTTATACCGTTGTTGTTTTTTGTCTTTTCTTGAAATATGGCGTCACTTTCAAGAATGTGTTTAATGACATCCGCAATATCATCATTTGTTATACGGTTTTTCAAATTATCAATACTGCCGTCGTAACGCGCCATTATAAGATAATCGGTAATAACCGCACATTTGTGTTCTTGTCCCCAGTTAATTACCTCATAAAAATTATCCTTATTTTGTTTCATAATGGGACAATTTATTTGAACGGGAATATTATTTTCAATCAACTTTAATATATTATTTTTTGTTTTGAAAAACGAACCGTTCATACCGGTTATAGAATCGTGAACCTCCGGTATCATTGAGTATAAGGATACATTCACACACGTTGCGTGCCGATATGTTAATTCGTTTAGAATTTCTTCGGTTAACAGCGTTAAATTACTCAAAACCGTGACATTTAAATCCAGATTTTTTGCATAATGTAAAAGCTTGCAAAAATCAGGGTGCAGCATCGGTTCGCCGCCGGAAAAAACAACCGTTATTACCCCCATCTCTTTGCATTGTTCCAAAATGTCAAGCATAAACGCTGTATCAATATCGGTATTTTTATTTTCGTGCGGTATATAGCAATGAACACAACGTTCATT
>CAYLQF010000123.1:0-1693 GCA_964385735.1 uncultured Ruminococcus sp.
TCGGAGCAAGCAGAACTGCATATTATCTTGCTAAAATGCTTATAGCAAGCGGTAGCTCGGTTAAAATTATTGATAGTGATTCGGATATCTGCAACGAAATTGCTGCCGATTTACCGGATGCTACCGTAATAAAGGGTGACGGTACAGAACAGGAGATACTTCTTGAAGAGGGAATTCGCTCAATAGATGCATTTGTCTCCCTTACCGGTATGGACGAAGAAAACATCCTTGTTTCCTGCTTTGCCGCATCTCAAAATGTTCCTAAGGTCATAACTAAGGTAAATCGCAGCGAGCTCGCAGCAATGGCGGAAAAATTAGGTCTTGACTGTATAGTTTCTCCCAAAAAAACCGTAAGCGGAGTTATATCAAAATACGCAAGAGCTCTTCAAAACTCACTTGGCAGCAATATTGAAACACTCTATAAGCTTATGGACGGTAAGGCTGAGGCTTTAGAATTTAATGTACAGCCTGATTTTAAATATATCGGTGTTCCTCTCAAGGAAATGAGGTTCAAGCCCAACATTCTTATCGCCGGAATCATAAGTGGCAAGAAAGCAATGCTTCCCACAGGCGACGATTGCTTTGCTGCCGGAGATAAGGTGGTAGTAATAGCAAAGGACCGCATAATGGACGATCTTTCCGAAATTATGGAGTGAACGCAATGAATTTAAAAATGGTTTTTAAAATGACCGGCTGGATACTTCAGATAGAAGCGGCTCTCATGCTGCTTCCTGCCGTTACATCTGTTGTTTATAGAGAATACAGTATTGTAATTGCTTTTTTAACGGTAGCTTTGGCAGCCTTTGCACTTGGAACGGTTATTGGTATTCTCTCGCATCCAAAGGATCATATTATATATGCAAGAGAAGGCTTTACAATTGTTGCCATTGCTTGGATTATAGTTTCGGCGGTCGGTGCTGTTCCTTTTGTACTAAGTGGAGATATCCCTTCATATACAGACGCATTTTTTGAGACTGTAAGCGGATTTACAACAACAGGTTCGTCGATTCTTAAGGATGTAGAAGCCTTAAGTCACGGTGCGCTTTTTTGGCGTAGCTTTACCCATTGGATAGGCGGTATGGGCTTTCTGGTATTTGTGGTTGCGGTTATACCGAATGTTTCCGGTAGAACAATGCATATTTTACGAGCCGAAATGCCGGGACCCGTAGTAGGTAAAATAGTTCCGAGAACAAAGGATACGGCAAAAATTTTATATATTATCTATATTTTTATGACAGTCACGGAAATTATCCTACTTATAGCCGGAGGAATGCCGATATTCGACAGTATACTTAATTCCTTCGGTACTGCAGGAACAGGCGGATTTGGTATTAAAGCTGATTCCATAGCCTCGTACAGCTCATATTGTCAATGGATAATAGCCGTGTTTATGATAATGTTCGGGATAAATTTCAACATTTATTATCTTTTGCTTATAAAGCGCTTTAAGTCTGCACTTAAAAGCAGCGAAATGTGGTACTATCTTTCGACAGTTGCGGTAAGCACAGGTATAATAATTTTGAACACTGCTTCTATGTATGAAAAATTCTCAAAATGCATAAGAGACTCTTTTTTTCAGGTTTCGTCAATTATAACAACAACCGGTTATGCTACGGCAGATTTTGATAAATGGCCCGGCCTCTCAAAGGCTGTTATTCTTATCCTAATGTTTTTAGGCGCCTGTGCAGGCTCT
>CAYLQF010000124.1:0-1599 GCA_964385735.1 uncultured Ruminococcus sp.
AACCGCCAAAAAGGATATTCCCGAAATCACCATAAACGGTGCGGATAAGGTTTGTCGCACAGATGACTATGTGTTCAGCTTTGAAATTCCGGAGGGATGTAAAAATGCCGGCGGATATATTGATTTTGGGAAATCATCGACCGAAGAGGCAGCTGCCACCGAAAAAAACGGTGTGGTAACAATAACTGTACCTGCGGCAGCTTATAAAAATTTTGATTCCTTTACAGCCGTTGCAACAGTAACTTTGGAAGACGGTTATCTTATAGAAGTGTCAAAAGCCGTATCTATCCAAAACGAGCACACCGGCGGCGCTGCTACCTGTACCGATAAAGCAAAATGCGAGGTTTGCGGTGAGGAATACGGCGAAGTGAATGCCGATAATCACACTACACTCAAGCATACTGAGGCAAGGGCGGCAACCGCCGAAGCGGAGGGCAACACGGAATATTGGTATTGCGAGAAATGTAGCAAGTATTTCAGCGATAAGGACGGCAAAAACGAAATTACCTTTGCCGATACCGTTATCGCAAGGCAGCCAAAAGCCGACAGCAAATCTCCGCAAACCGAGGCTTACGGTAACACAGCACCTTGGCTTGCACTTCTTCTCATAAGCTGCGGTGCACTCGTAGGCACGATAGCTTACGGTAAAAGAAAAAGCGCTTTGTAAAGTAAAATTAAATAAGTAAGCAAACAACTGCCGTCATCTAATCCGATGACGGCAGTTGTTGCATACTGTAGACAAAGCTTGTTTTTGACTCCCCCTCGTCAGGGTGCGAGTCGCCGGTGGCAATCTCTAAGCGAAGCTTAGAAGCACCGACCGAGGAGCCAGCCGCTTAGCGTATAGTTCTCTTGATACAATCTATCCCGCTTGCTCTGTTGTGAGCAGGCGGGATAATTCACAAGCCAAGAAGGATAGAAAAACGGCATAGCCGACAAAGCGACTATGCCGTTTCCCAAAAGCACTGCCGAGCCCCTCTTTACAAAGGGCTCCTTTTTTATGCCTTGTATAATTACAGGACTTTATTTGCAAAAATTCGTAATATAGCTGTCTATCGCCTTTTCGATAACAGCTTTGGCTTCATCGGAATTTTTAACCTCATCGACATCAGTATCCTTACCCTCAAGCTCCTTGTAAACCTTGAAGAAATGAGACATTTCCTCGAAAATGTGCGTTGGTATTTGAGAAATATCCTTATATGTGTTATAGGTGGGGTCATTAAACGGTATGGCGATTATTTTTTCATCGTGTCTTCCGTTATCTATCATAGAAATTATGCCTATGGGGTAGCACCTTACGGTCGTCATAGGATAAAGGCTTTCCGAGCAGAGAACAAGAACATCAAGAGGATCGAGATCATCCGCATATGTTCTGGGAATAAAGCCGTAATTAGCGGGATAATGAGTTGATGTATAAAGAATACGGTCAAGCC
The DNA here is from genome assembly GCA_964385735.1 of uncultured Ruminococcus sp. Classification (GTDB taxonomy): domain Bacteria; phylum Bacillota; class Clostridia; order Oscillospirales; family Acutalibacteraceae; genus UBA737. The sequence goes on from CAYLQF010000124.1 coordinate 1,431, forward strand.
TTAAGGCTCCCGTTTCTTTATCAAGCTCATATTTACATTTACTGCCCTTTCCTATCTCGATAACCGCCATAAAATCGTCCTGCGAAATCCTTTTTGGATTTATATCATGCCAAATATTCATAAAAAACCTCCGTTTGCTTCTGAAAAAAGTATATAGAAAGCCTTTAGC